>CALMCS010000934.1 GCA_937862875.1 uncultured Comamonadaceae bacterium | reverse complement strand
CGTCGTGCGTCCGATCCGCTCGATCTCCAGCTTTTCCGATTCGCTCATGTGCATGGATCACATGCTGCGCGCCGCGCAACTGCCCACCACGCTGATCACCAGCAAACAGTTCATCGACTACTCGACCCGCGTCCCGGTCGCGGTCAAGGAGATGGTCATCACATCGCTGTCGCAGATGTCGCGCTTGTCGAATGCGTTTCGCTTCGTCGATTACGAAGTGGACATCGTGCGCCAGGACACCGTACAGAACCTGACCACCATCCTGCTCAACAACAACCAGATGCAGCTGCAGCGCCCTGCGCTGTATATCTCCGGTGCGGTCACCTTTGTCGATCAGAACGTGGTCAGCAACCGCTTTGACTCGGGACTGTCCGGCGCACGTATCGATCTTGGATACAGCCAAAGCCGCACCGCCACCATCATTGGTCTGGAAATGCACCTCGGTGACTTCCGTACCCGCACCTTGATCCCTGGATTGGATTCGGCCAACGAAGTCGTCATTGGCGGCGGCAGCCGCGGCATCGACGTCGCGGGCCGCATCGGCACCTACGGCGTCAATTTCAACGTGGGCCGCGACTACGCCATTGGCGCCGGTGGTGCCACGCGCACTCTGGTGGATCTGGCCACCATCGAACTGGTCGGCAAGTGGGCACGCGTGCCCTATTGGCAATGCCTGACCTTGGACCAGACCCACCCGGATTTCCAACGCCAGATGCGCGACTGGTACAACGACAGCGGCGGCGTGGCCCAGGCCAAACTGGTGCAAAGTTCGTTGACTGCACAGGGCTACCTGGCACCCGGCACCGAACTCATGGACATGGATTCCCGCAGCGCACGCGAGGCACTGGCCCAGTTCCAGGTCGACAACGGCATGGTGCCCAGTGGAACCCTCAACTTCCCAACCTACGAGCGCGCCATGCGCCACTTTGTCACGCTCGACAGCGGCGGCAAACTGCGGCAAGTGGGATGGACCGCATCCGGAGCGAATGGCGGAGCCGCCGAAGGCAAGTCCTATGTGGGCTACCTGCCGGTCAAGCCAAGAGATGTATCGCTCACTGCACAAACCGCACTCACGCGTGAGATCGACATGCAGATCGAGAACCCCTTCCCGCCGGGCGTGGCCCCGACGTTTGAGGTAGGCGAGCAGGTGTTTGCATCGGCCACGGTCTCGCGGACATCGCACATGTATTGCTACTTTGGCGATGCTGGCGGTGGAGTGATGCGGCTCACACCCAACAACGTGAATCCCCATTCACTGGTGTCGGCCAACCAGACCCTGCGACTGCCCGACTGGCTGGTTCCGAACCCCGCGTTCATCATGGATGCAGCCCTTCCAGGCATGGAGCGACTCGCCTGCTTTGCCACCGAAGAAGACGTGATGGCCAAGTTGCCCGCACCGCTGCAAGGCCCCGGCGTGGTCACGATTCCTGGCTACAAGTCGCTGGATGAGGTCGAAGAAGCATTCCGCCGAGCAGTGGGAACCGCGCCATTGACCAAGTCCGAGCTCACCTGGCGCGTCACACCCAAGAAGCCTCAGCCCGTGCAGCAACAACCCACCGCCGCCACGCCTGCCCCCAAGGCCTGAGCAGTGACCACTTGAGGTACCCCTGATTTGAGCCAACTGGAGCAGCACAATGCACAACGAACCCCTCTCTGTCCGAGTGCATTCCTGCTCCAGGCTCATCGCCATTGTGGTGTTGACATGCTGCGCTGCAACGCCGGGTCTGCAAGCGGCGGCCAGGGCCGTCACCACCGCGCCGATACAGTCCCCCGCGGTTCAACAGCCCTACCCCGTGCAGCCTGCAGGGGTTGCCGCGCCAGCGGTCATTCAGCCGGCCAACCCGTCGATTTCCTCACCGCCCATCAAGGCATCCGGAACCCCCGGAGCGGGAGCGGCCATCCCCAAGCTCATGGAGCCGGATGAAAACGATACCGATGCCGAGCGCATCCGCAAACTCGAAGCCACCGCACTCAGCACCCCACGCAAGGGGTCACCGGCAGAACGGAACGCAGCGCGTACCGCCTGGTTGCTGGGCCTGCTGTATCTGCATGGCGAGCACGCGCCGCTCGATCCGGTGAAGGCCAAGAAATGGTTTGAACGCGCCAAGGCACTCAATGAGCCGCTGGCCAACGCAGGTCTTGCATGGTGCGAGATCGACGGCTGCGGCGCTCCGCCCTCGCCGCGTTCCGCACGCCCCTATCTCGCCGCGCTCAAGCCTGCGAATCCTGGCCTCGCCGCATTCCTTGACTGGAAAGTTCTGGAGCGCCTGGCCCCGGTGGCCGGCTCAACACAGGCGGGAGCCATTCACAACGACCCTGATGCGCAGCGCAGTCAATTGCTCCAACAGGCTGCACAAGCGGGCAATGCCTCTGCAATCAACGAACTGGGGCTGCTCAACGTCACCGCATCCCGCTACGAGCAAGCTCTGGCGCAGTTCGACGCCGCCGCCAAACGCTCACCAGCCGCCACCTCCAACGCCAACCTCCTGCGCGTGCGCATGCAGCAACATCAAAAACCGGGTGAACGCAACGGCGGCCGCAATCCAGAAGAATGGTACGAGCAAGCCCGCCGCTACCACCGCGGCGACGGCATCCCTTCCAACTACACCGAGGCCATCCGCCTCTACCAAATGGCCGCCGCAGCCGGCAACCCAGCGGCACGCCGCATGCTGGAGTTGATCTACTCGCGTCCCGCACCCGGCGGCTCGGTCAACATCGCATGGATGCGCCAGCTCGCCAACATGGACGTGACGGCGGAAGGTGCAATTCTGAATTTCTATACGCCACCCACGCCCCTCCTTTTCGTCCGCGACATCACGCCGCTGTACGAGTTCATTCCGCAGGAATGGCGCAAGGACCGGACTCTCGGTCAACGCTGAGCGCGCGCGTTCAGCGCGCCCAGCGCGTTCAACAGGGACGCCGCGCCCAACAGCTCATGTCATGACGCAGCGCAGCAAACCGTGCCCTCCTTGGCACGCGTGGGCTGGGCTGCGTGCCTCGAATATTCAGATGTTCCAAAATCTCATGTCATAAAGATGAAATCTCCCTCTCTTGCGGAGTAGACGCCGATAAATTGGCAGCTATTCAAATGCAACTTGGGGACAAGATGAAGATCGGTTTCATTGGACTGGGACGAATGGGTTTTGCGCTGGCGCGCTCGCTGCTGAAAAACAAGCAGAACGTCACCGTCTTTGATCTCAACAAGGACGCCTCGGCGCAGCTCGGCTCGGAAGGCGCGACCGTCGCGGCCGATGTGCCCAACCTGTGCCAGAACGTCGACCTGGTGTTCACCATGCTGCCCGGCCCCAAACAGGTCAAGGAAGTGGCGTTGGGCGAGCAAGGCGTGATTCGCCATCTCAAAGCCGGGTCGATCTATATCGACATGAGCACCATCGACGTGGACACCGTCGACCTGCTCAATGCCTCGTTCACCCAGGCCAACATCACTTTCGGCGACGCGCCGGTGGGGCGTCTTGCCATGCATGCCGACAAGGGCGAGTCGCTTTTCATGCTCGGTATCGACGAGCAGCACCTGCCAACGGTGGAGCCGATTCTCTACAAGATGGGCACCACCATCTACCACTGCGGCATCGCCGGTAGCGGCACGCGCACCAAGATCATCAACAACATGATGGTGCTCTGCTACTGCCAGATCAACTCCGAAGCGCTGGTGCTCGCCAAGTCGCTGGGGCTCGACGTGCAGAAGACCTTCGACGTGCTCACCAACACCACGGCAAGCAACGGCCAGCTCAAGGAGAAATGGCCCAAGAAGGTGCTCGCGGGCGATCTGTCGCCGGGCTTCGACATCACGCTGGGCTACAAGGACATCTCGCTCGCATCGAGCGCCGGCGCGGCAACGCAGGTGGCCTTGCCCGTCTGCGATACCGCCAAGAACGTGTTCCGACTGGCTTTGGCCGCCGGGAAAGCCGGACAGGACACCTCGTGCCTCACCGACTTCTGGGCCGAGGCCAATGGCATCGAAAAAATTCGCCTTTAAAAAATAGATTTCATTCAGGAGACAGACAAACATGACGATCCAACGCCGCAAGATCTTGAGTACCACGGCAGGCATTCTGGGAGCCTGTGCGCTCGGCGTATCCACGCTCGCATCCGCCGCCGGCTACCCTGAAAAGCCCGTCACCATCTACGTCGGCTTCTCCGCCGGTGGACCGACCGATATCGTGGCCCGCGTGCTGGCCGAAAAGCTCACCCAGAAATTCGGCCAGAGCTTCATCATCGACAACCGCGTGGGTGCCAGCGGCGCGGTGGCCGCCAATCAGGTGAAGAAGGCCAATCCCGACGGCTACACGCTGATGATCGGCAGCAGCAGCACGCTGTCCATCATTCCCTTCGTGCAGAAAGGCGTGCAATACGACGCCATCAAGGACTTCACGCCAATCGGACTCGTCGCCAGCTATCCGTACTACCTGGTGGTCCCACCAGATTCGAAGTTCAAGACCTACGACGAACTGGTCGCCTTTGGTCGCCAGAAGGACCAACAGCTGACCTATGCATCGGCCGGCAACGGAGCGGTCAATCACCTGGCTGGCGAATGGTTCAAGGG
>CALMCS010000933.1 GCA_937862875.1 uncultured Comamonadaceae bacterium | reverse complement strand
GAGCGAGACCTGCGAGAGCACGTCGGGCGGTGTCACCACCGCAGCCACGACGAACGCGACGACGATGAAGTAACCGCGAAACGCCTTGAGCTTGGCAATGTCCACGATGCCCAGGCGAACCAGCAGAATCACCACGATCGGCACCTGGAAGGCCAGACCGAAGGCGATGTAGAGCGACAGAATCGCCTCGACGTAGGAGGAAATATCCGGCGTCGCCGCCACGCTCGACGGCGTGAAATGCTGAATGAAACCGAACATGCGGTCCAGCACGAACAGCTGCACAAAGGCAATGCCGGTATAGGCCAGCACGCTGCCGAAGAAAATCAGCGGCAGCGCGAACTTCTTTTCGTGCGAATAGAGGCCCGGGGCGACGAAGGCCCAGATCTGGTACATCAGCCACGGCAGCGCCATCAGCACACCGGCCATGCCGAGCACCTTGAGCGGCACGATGAACGGAGAGAAGACGCCGACCGCAATCAGCTTCGCACCCTCGGGCATGTGGTGCTTGATGGGCATCGCGATGAAGTCGATCAGGCCATCGGGGCCGGGCCAGAACGCGAGCAGTGCAATGCACACCGCAATGCCGTAGACGCTGTAGAGCAGCCGGTCGCGCAGCTCCATCAGGTGCTGCACGAAGGGCTGCTCGGTGCCGGCCAATTCGTCTTCTTTTGGAGGTGGGAGGTCTGCCATGGTCAAACAAAAACGGGAGCCTTGGAGGCTCGCACGCTAAAAACAGGGCATGTCGCGACGCGCATGCTGTGCGCCGGACATGGCGGCAACGAAAATTGCCGCACGTTGTGGTTGCTTAACGCGGTGTCTTGGGTCGAAACCTTGCCACGCGGGCCGCACCCGATTGTGCCTTGGTCCGCACGTTGGAGCGCGACTTGTACCACTGCGGCACAGCGCCGCGTTTGAGGCGCCAGTTCTTGCGGGGTTGGTGGTAGGCAGGTGTGACGCTGCTCACATCCGAACCCCAGGAATATTCCGAGGCCGTGGTCTGCGTGGCACCGGAGTCGTTCACCGAGGAGGTGACATCGCTCCAGTCCTTCTCGAAATCGCGGGCGCTGGTATGAACCGACTGCTCGACATCGCGAGCCGCAGACTCCACGTTGTCCTTCATCTTGCGCAGCTCATCCAGCTCCATGGAGCGATTGACCTCGGACTTCACGTCATTCACATAACGCTGCGCCTTGCCGAGCAAGGTTCCTACCGTGCGCGCCACTTTGGGCAGCTTCTCGGGCCCGATGACGACGAGCGCCACCACGCCGATCAGCGCCATTTTGGAAAGACCAATATCAATCATTCAGCAATCTCAGTCGCGCGGCGTGTCGGTATGTGTATCTGTCAATCAGCTCTTGTGCTTGGCTTCCACGTCGATGGTCGACTTGTCGGCAGCGGCGTTGTTGGTCACTTGACCGGCAGCAGGGTTGCTGCTGTTGGCGGCCGGATCAGTCGCATCGACTTGACCGTCCTTGATGCCATCCTTGAAGCCCTTCACGGCGCCACCCAAATCGGAACCGATGTTCTTGAGCTTCTTAGTGCCAAAAACCATCACCACAATCAGCAGCACGATCAGCCAGTGCCAAATAGAAAACGAACCCATGATGTTCTCCTAACGAATATTGACCATTCTAGTCGCCGACTGTGTCAACACAGTCACGCGCCTGAAACTTTCCCGAGTGAGGCCTCAGCCTTTTTTCCAGGGCCGAGGACCACCGATGACGTGGACATGCAGGTGATGCACTTCCTGCCCGCCCTCTTCGCCCGTGTTCACCACAATGCGGAAACCACCATCTGGATAGGGGTTGCAGCCTTGTTCCTGGGCCAGCTTGGGAGCCAGCGCCAGCATGCGTCCGAGCAGTGGAGCGTCTTCCGCCGTGACCTGCGCCATCGACGGAATATGCTTTTTGGGCACCATCAGAAAGTGCACTGGGGCCCAAGGGTTAATGTCGTGAAAGGCGAAGACTTCTTCGTCTTCATAGACTTTCTTCGACGGAATCTTGCCTTCGATGATCTTGCAAAAAAGACAGTCAGGATCGTGCATAACTAGTCAGAATGAATAACGGTTTTTCGGGGGATGCTCTGAGCATCTCGGCGCTCAGCTCTCGAACTAGGCATTGTCGGTGAGTTTGAGCGTCGGCCTGACTCCGATATCCGCAAAATGCGAATGGAGCCAATGCTTTCCAGACTCGCGTCCCAATTCAAAGAGCTGCCGGAGGAAAGCACGATCCGTGCGCATTTTGCTGGCCGCACCCATGGGCGCGAGCACCGCGCCGCCATCGATCCGGTGCATCAGCACGTTTTTGTAACGTCGATTGTCCAATTTCCCCTCGGCCAGCAGGCGGCGCACGAACTCGATGGCGCGCAACTCGGCCAACAGGCCCGCGTTGAAGGTGACTTCGTTCACCCGCTCCATGATCTCCTGCGCATCGTCGGGCAGCCGGTCGTGGTCGATGGGATTGATCTGCACCAGCAGAATGTCGGAGGCTTCGGTGCGGTAGATCAGCGGGTAGATGGCCGGGTTGCCGGAATATCCGCCGTCCCAGTAATGCTCGCCATCGATCTCGACCGCCTTGAACAGCATCGGCAGGCAGGCGGAGGCCATGACCGCGTCTGCGCTCAGGCGCGGGCCGGTGAAGATTTCGCCGCGTCCGGTGCGCACATTGGTCGCGCACACAAACACCTGCTTGGCGTTGGTCGACCCGATGAGTTCGAAATCGACCTCTTTTTCGAGCAGCTTGCGCAGCGGATTGATGCCCAGTGGATTGGTCTGGTAAGGCGACAGAAACTGCGTCAGCATGTTCATGAACGCGCCCGCGGCCGGCATCGGGATGCCCCACATCATCGTGCCCATGGACCCCACGCCTTCCCACAGGCGCTTGAGCGTGTCGCGCGCCATCTGGGAGCCGGCGATCTGCACCTCCTGCGGGTCCTTGTACTCGCGCGCAGCCGTGGCAAAGCCGTGGGCCATCGCGACGGCGTTCATCGCCCCCGCGCTGGTGCCGCTCACGCCGTCGATCTTGATGCGACCGTCTTCCAGCAGCGCGTCGAGCACGCCCCAGGTGTAGGCGCCATGCGCGCCCCCGCCCTGCAGGGCGAGGTTGAGCGTCTTGACCGCGGATGACGATGCAGGTGCGTTTTCGTGTGCGTCAGGCATTGATCGCCTGGCCCTTGCTCATCGCCAGCATGCCGCGCACGATGCGATACAGGAACCAGATGGAAACAATCACCCACAGCGGATTGAACAGGAACAATCCGAACAGGAATCCCCAGCACGTGACCACGTACCAGACCGAGGCCCAGATCACGCTGCGAATGCGCCAATCGAAATGGCTCTCCTGCCACGTGCCTCGCGCGTCACTGCGCTTGACCAGATCGAGCGCCAGGGCCACGAACAGCAGCACCAGACTGGGTTGTGCGCCGGGCACGACCGCGCCCACCGCCACGATCAAGTGCAGGAAATAGCTGATCCAGCTGACCGTCTTGAGACTCTCGGCGCGCTTGTTCGGCTCCACATCAACGATGTCATCTCTCACGTAGTTCCTCCTTCATCAATGGCGCGCTGTTCGGCCTTGCGCAGGGCTTTTTCCTCCAGCCCGCTCAAACCCACTCGGCGCGCGAGTTCAGTCACCACATCGGCAGGCTCGAGTCCGTAATAGGACAGCGCCACCATCGAATGAAACCAGAGATCGGCCACTTCGTAAACCAGCTTGGACTTGTCCGCGCCGTGGTCCACATCCTTGGCTGCCATGACGACTTCGGTCGCCTCTTCACCAATCTTCTTCAGGAACGCATCCGGGCCCTTGGCAAACAGACGCGCCACGTAGCTCTTGTCCGGATCGCCGCTTTTGCGGGACTCCAGAACGGCGGCGAGTTGTGCCAGGGAATCGGTCGAGGAAATGTGTTGATCGTTGTTCGTCATGTCAGCGCTTATTTATAGATGGACTCGGGATCTTTCAAGACCGGATCGACGGGCGTCCACTCACCATCCTGCAAGCGACTGTAAAAGCAGCTGTGCCGTCCCGTGTGACAGGCGATGCCAGGTTCGTGCCCGGTTTGTGTCACCTTGAGCAAGACCACGTCGTTATCGCAGTCGATGCGAACATCGTGCACGGTCTGCACATGGCCGGACTCCTCGCCCTTGAACCACAGCTTGTTGCGCGAGCGGCTGAAATACACAGCACGTCCGAGCTCCGCAGTCTTGGCGAGTGCCTCGCGGTTCATCCACGCGAACATCAGGACATCGCCCGAAGTCGCTTCCTGCGCGATCACGGGCACCAGGCCCTGCGCGTCCCATTTCACTTGATCTAGCCAGTTCATCTTTCCATTGTCCGCGATTCGGCGGGTCGGCGAGCGCGCTCTGGAAAAACTTGCCCAGAACGCGCTCGCCCTCCCCGTCCTCGTCACTTGCGACGAGCGGCCCTGCGGACCTGCAGGAGGCCCACCGCCATCAGGAACATCGCCAGCAATGCCAGCATGGTGCGCGAGTCCACCGGCACCGGCGTCACCTCACCCGGGCCGGGTGGCGTGACGTAGACGATGGTGTCGCTGTCCACCGACGTGCAAGGCGCATCGGACTTGCAGGCACCGCCCGTCACCACCGCCGTGTTCACGGCATTCATGCCCGGCGTTCCGCTGACCGTGGCGTTGACCATGTAGGTGACCGAGCCGCCGCTGGCCACCGTGATGCCGGAGCAGACGAGACCCGTACAGGAACCGATCACCGAGCCATTGCTGGCCGCACCGGGTGTCACCACCACGTCCGACAGGCCGCTGCCCACCACGTCAGACCAGCTCACACCCTCGGCAGGTGTCGCGCCGGTGTTGGAGATGGTGACGGTGTAGACCGTCGTACTGCCCGCCACCAAGGCACCCAGGTTGTTGGTCTTGACGACGCCCAGGCCAGGCAGCGCCGTGACGCCCGTGGTCTGGCTCGCACAGTGACCGTCGCCTGCGGTGCAACGACCCGGCACGGGCACGTTGCCGCCGTTGAACGGATCGCCACCACCGCCCACAGCGGCGTTGTTGATCGCGTTGGGAATCGCGGCGTCGGCCACGGTCACCGGCAGCGTGACGCTCGATGCGCCACCCGCGGCCAGCACGGAGGTGCTGGTGCAGGTCACGGTCTGGCCGCTGACCGTGCAGCTCCAGTCGCCATACTTGCCGGCCGCTGGCGTGATGCCCGCAGGCATCTCATCCACCAACGTGATCGTGCCCGTGGTCGCCACCGTGCCGCTGTTCGTCACCGTCAACAGGTAGTTGGCATTGACCTGCTCCACCACCCACGGTCCATTGCTGGACTTGGTGACGCCGAGGTTGGGAACGCCCGGCAAGGCATTGCAAGCCACGCTGCTGGCCTTGCTGCTGCCGGTGATGTTGGCCTCGTTGAACGCGCCATTTCCGGTCACCGCATTGCACGCAAGAGCGTTCGCACTCGCATCCACCGTGAACGTCATGCGCACGGTGTAGGTGTGCACGCCACCCGCGGCCAGCGACACGTCGCCGGCACTGATCTGCATCGCCGTGTTGTTCACCGGCGTGGTCACCAGACTCGGGTTCAGCGAACCCGTATCGGTGGTCACGGTCCAGCCGCTCAGCGCCACACCCGTTGCTGGGAAACCGGGCGTATCCGACAAGGTGTACACGCCTGGCACGCCGCCGGTATTGGATACCGTCACCACGTACTCCGCCTGGTACTGACCCACCGTCGATGTGGCCGTGATGGCCGGGTTGCGCTTGAGCAGTTGAATGCCTGCGGGCGTGTTCACCTGCGTGCTGCGGATCGCGCAATGGCCTGCACTCGTCGCATCTGCCGCAGCGCAAGCGCTGCCCGGCATGGGCGTGTTGCCACCATTGAACGGATCGCCACCACCGGCCACCGACGCGTAGTTGGTCACCGTCGCGCCCGTGCCGCTGGCAATGGCGGCATCAGCCACCGTCACCGGCAAGGTGATGCTGTCTGCCGTGTTCGCGGCTATGCTGAAAAGCGCTGCACTCACACAGTCCACGTTCTGCCCCTCGAAGGTGCAGCTCCAGTTGCCGCTCGTGAGCGTGCCCGTCCAATTCGGGGCAATGCCGACCGGCATCGCATCCTTCACGGTGATGGCACCGATCGTCGGCACGGTCGCGCTGGCGTTCTTCACGGTCAGGGTGTAGGCCGCAGTGTCCTCGCCCACGATCCACTGACCGTTGGCGTTGTCCGCCTTGCTCAGTTGCAGGCTCGGCGCATCCACCGCCGTGATGATGGTCGATGTGCAATTGCTCGTGTTCGGGCAAGTGAAGTCGCCACCGCCCAGCACCTTGGCCGTGTTGCTTACGCTGGGCGAAGCGGTGATGGTGGGCGTCACGTCGATGGTGAAGCTGACCGAGTCATTCACCTGCAGAACATCCACCGGCTTGCAGGTCACCTGCTGGCCTTGCGCCGTGCAACCCGCGGGCATGGTGCCCAGGGTCAATCCGCCCGCCACCACATCGCTCACCGTGATCACGCCGTTGGTCGGCGCGGTGCCGATGTTGGTGACCTTCAGCACGTAGCTCGCCGGCACGCCCACCGAGAAGGTCGTTGTGCTGGACGATTTCTCGATCTTCAACTGCGGTGCATTCACCGGGTTGTTGGTGACCGGTGCGCAACGTGCCGGCAGATCGGCAGTCGCTGTATCTGCCGTACACAACGGATCACCACCACCGGTGACGGTGGCCTGATTCACCACCGTGCGGCCATTCACGGCCAATTGCGGCGTCACCGGAATGTCGAGCGCGAAGGACGCGCCGACCGCCAGGCTGTCCACCGTGCACTTCACGGTCTGGCTGCCTGCCGGGTTGATCGCGCAATGGGCTGGGAAGCCGCTCGCATCGATGGTCAGATCTGCAGGCACCGTATCGGTGATCGTGATCGCGCCAATGGAGGCTTCCGTGCCGGTGTTCCTCACCACCAGACGGTAGGTTGCCACTTGACCCACCGTGAATGTCGCCGCCGATGCGCTCTTGGTCAGCGTGAGCTGCGGCGCGCGCACCGGGTTGTCGGTCGTTCCCTTGCAATGGGCTGCGGTGGGGCAGCTGGCATCGCCGGTGTTCGAGCTGGCCATGGCGGTGTTTTTCAACGTCTTGCCATCGGCACTCAATTGAGGCGTCACCGGGATGGTGAAGCTCAGGGATGCGCCCGGCTGGGTGCCTTTCGGGATCGCGCAGGTCACCAACTGACCGCTGGCGGTACATGCCGCGGGCAAGGTGCCCAGCGTCAGACCCGCAGGGATGTCATCCGAGATCGTGCCGTCCAGCGTATCGCTCTGGCCGTTGTTCGTCACGGTGATGGTGTAGCTCGCCGGTTGGTCCACCACGAAGTTGCCGTTGAGCGCCTTGGTCACGTCCAGATGCGGTGCATTCACGGTGGTCACCAACGGTGCCTGACAAGGCGCGGCGGTTGTGCAACTCGTGCCGCCGCCGGTCACGCTGGCGGTGTTGGTCACGGAAGTCGAGACACCGCTGCCGGCGATGCTGACCTGCGCGTTGATCACCGGTGCGTCCGAGCCAGGCAGCAACACGCCATCGAACGTGCAGTTCAACTGTGTCGCTGTACTGCTGGTACAGACCCAACCGACACCCACCACATTGTCCGCAACCGGTGTGTTGATGGTGATGCCTGCAGGCATCGCATCGGTCACCGTGATCAGGCCGTTGGTGCTGCTCGTACCCGCGTTGCCCGCGGTGATCGAGTAGACACCCGTTTGGCCGACCGCGAAGGCCACAGGCGTGGCCGTCTTGGAAATGCGCAGCGCCGGTGTGCCACCGTTGGAATTGGTGACCGAGCTGCTCTGGTTGCAAGGTGCCGTGGTGCAGGAAACGCCTGAGGGCAACGTCGCCGTTGCCTGGTTCACGATGTCGCCTGTCGCGCTCAGCTTCGCCGTACCGGTGATCGAGATCGTGATCGATGCGCCCTTGGCCAACGCCACCGTGCTCAGCAGCACCTGGTTGGTGTTGCCCGCGGTGGTGCCGCAATCCGCATTCGCGGTGGCGGTGCAGGTCCAACCGGACACGGTCACCGTATCCGGCACCGTGTCTTCCACTGCAACGCCGGTCGCATCGCTTGGGCCGTTGTTGGTCACGACGATCTCGTAATTCAGCGCGCTTCCCGGCACGTAGGTGC
This sequence comes from uncultured Comamonadaceae bacterium, assembly GCA_937862875.1. Taxonomy (GTDB): domain Bacteria; phylum Pseudomonadota; class Gammaproteobacteria; order Burkholderiales; family Burkholderiaceae_C; genus Diaphorobacter_A. The sequence goes on along the minus strand of CALMCS010000933.1, from coordinate 777 downwards.
CCGAAGGACTGGCTGTCTTGGTGATCGTCAGGTCCGACTTCTTGCTCAGGGACGTGGTGGCGTTGCCGCAATGGTTGTCACCGGCGAGGCAACTACCGGGCGCGGGGGGAACGCCGCCGTTGTAGATATCGCCACCGCCACCCACGGACGCCTGGTTGGTGATCGAGGGTGCCGTGGAGTTCGCGATGGTGACTGGCAGGTCAAAGCTGGATGAACCGAGGGCAGCCAGTGCGGTGCTGCTCGTGCAGGTCACCGTCTGTCCGCTGATCGTGCAGCTCCAATTGCCGTAGACACCCGTCGTGCTCGTGACACCGGCCGGCAGCGTGTCCACCACGGTCATCGTTCCCGAGGTGGATGCATTGCCTGCATTCGTCACGGTCAGCGTGTACTTGGCATCCGTCTGTCCGTACACCCAAGGGCCGTTACTGGTCTTGGCGATAGCCAGATTGGGAATGCCCGGCAACGGGCCGCAGTTGGAACTCTCAAGCGTCGTGCCGGCAAGGCTCGCCGTGTTGAATGCGCCATTGCCCGTGCTTCCGGTACACGCCAACGCGGCCACGTTCGGATTCGCCATGAATGCCATCGCCACGGTGTAGGTGTGCGTTGAGACGGCTCCAATCGGGGTCGATGTGGCGCTGATCTGGTTCGCCGCGCCATTCGTTGGAGCTGCTGGCAAAGCACCGTTGACGGTGCCGGTGGTGCTGTTCACCGCCCACGCCGAAGGCACGATGCCGGCTGGATAACCGGGCGTGTCGTTCAAGGTGTAGGCACTCGCCA
>CALMCS010000932.1 GCA_937862875.1 uncultured Comamonadaceae bacterium | reverse complement strand
CCAATTTTTGCTCACGCTCGCCAGTCTTTCTGCCGCGATGCTTCCTGCCACGCACGCCGTCGCGGCCGATAAATTTCCGGATCACCCGATCATGTTCGTCGTGCCATTCCCACCGGGTGGCCCCACCGATGCGATGGCGCGCGTGCTTGGTGCAGAGCTCACCAAGGTGCTGGGCCAGACCGTGGTCGTCGAAAACCGCGCGGGTGCGGGCGGCAATATCGGCGCGGACTATGTGGCCCATGCCAAGCCGGATGGCTACACGATTCTGTTCGGTACATCCGGGCCGCTTGCCATCAACCAGAGCCTGTTCAAGAAGTTGAATTACGACCCGCGTACCAGTTTCTCGCCGATCATGTATGTGGGCTACCTGCCCAATGTGCTCATCGTGCGCAACGATCTGGGCGTGAAGAGCGTGCAGGAGCTGATCGCCCTCGACAAGGCCAAGCCCAACAAGCTGAGCTTCGCATCCTCCGGCAATGGCGCGTCTTCGCATCTTGCGGGCGTGATGTTCAACGATATCGCCAAAACCCATCTCCTGCATGTGCCGTACAAGGGCACTGGCCCGGCCCTGAACGATCTGCTGGCCGGCCAGGTCGATATGACGTTCACAGACATTCTCACTGCGATGCCGTTCATCAAGACCGGCAAGGTGACCGCGCTGGGCATGGCCACCGCCAAGCGTTCGAGCGCCATGCCGGACGTTCCCACGATTGCGGAGCAGGGCCTGAAGGGCTACGACGTGAGCGTGTTCTTTGGCGTCGTCGGCCCCAAGGGCATGCCCGAAGACCGTGTGCAAACCCTGAACCAGGCGTTTGCCAAGGTGCTCGACTCCGACAAGGTGAAGAAGCTGTTCGCCGAGCAGGGACTGGAAGCATCGAGCGACCGTTCACCCGCCTATCTCGGGAAATTCATCCAGTCGGAAACCGAGCGCTGGGGAACGGTAGTGAAGAGCTCCGGTGTGCAGCTCGACTGAGCCGAGTGTGAGCGTTTCAAAACCATCCGCAGAGTGATCTGAAAAATATGACAACGACTACAACAACCGCCACGCCAGCCATGACAGGCTCTCTTCAGGGCATCAAGGTGCTCGATCTTTCGCGCATTCTCGGCGGGCCGTTGTGTGGCCAGATTCTGGGCGATCACGGCGCGGATGTGCTCAAGGTCGAGCCGCCGCAAGGCGACGATACGCGCACCTGGGGACCTCCGTTCCGTGACGGTGTGGCCTCGTACTACTACGGCTTGAATCGCAACAAGCGCATTCAGTTTCTCGACCTGTCAACGCCCGAAGGCCAGCAGCGTGTGCGCGAACTCATCGCCGAAGCGGATGTGGTGCTCGAGAACTTCAAGATCGGCACGATGGAGAAATGGGGCATCGGCTACGAGCAGATGCAGCGCGAGTTTCCGCAGATCATCTGGTGCCGGGTATCGGGCTTTGGCGTGGATGGCCCGCTCGGCGCGCTCCCTGGCTACGACGCCGCAGTGCAGGCCATGGCCGGCCTGATGAGCGTGAACGGTGAGCCGAATGGCGACCCCCTGCGTGTGGGACTGCCGGTGGTCGATATGGTCACCGGAATGAATGCGGTCATCGGCGTGCTGCTGGCACTGCACGAACGCGGTCGCAGCGGGCAGGGACAGTTGATCAATGCCTCGTTGTATGACTCGGGCCTGTCGCTCTTACACCCACATGCCGCCAACTGGTTCATGAACGGCAAGGTGCCGCAGCGCACCGGCAATGCGCATCCCAACATCTATCCCTACGATGTCGTTGCCACGGGTACCACGCCGATCTTTCTGGCCGTGGGCAACGACCGCCAATTCAAGTTGCTGTGTGAACACATCGGTCGACCCACGCTGAGTGAAGAAACCAGCTTTGCAACGGCGGGCCAGCGCTCGACGAACCGTGTCGAACTCAAGGCGCTGCTCGAAGCCTCGCTGGCCAAATATGACGGCGTCATACTGGCCGACGAACTCATGGCGATCGGCGTACCCGCCGCTCCGGTGTTGAACGTCGAGCAAGCGCTTGAAGCGCCGCACACCCAACACAGCGAAATGGTGGTTCAGATGGGTGAATACCGAGGCCTCGGCGCGCCGGTGAAGCTCAGCCGAACACCGGCGACCTATCGCCATGCGCCGCTCAGTGAAGGCAAGGAGTTTCTACCGCGCGAGGACCGTTAAACGTACTTGCCGGTAATGCCGCCGTCCACGACGATCTCCGTACCGGTGACGTAACTGGCCGCATCGGATGCGAGAAACGCGCAGGCGTTGGCCACTTCCCATGCCGTCCCCATGCGCTGCATCGGCACCTGCCGCGCACGCGCGGCCTTGGCCTCGTCCAGGCTTTCGGAAAACATATGCGCCACGTTGGCCGACACGCGGGGTGTGTCGATCAGACCCGGCACCACCGTATTCGCGCGAATGCCCTGCGGCGCGTATTGCTGCGCGATCATGCGCGTCATCTGGATCACCGCCGCCTTGGTGGTGCAGTAGGCCAGATGCGGATAGCCGAGATAACGCATGCCCGCGACCGATGCGATCGAGATGATGGCACCCGATCCGCGCTCAGCCATGCCGGGGAGCACGGCCTGACAACTCAGCATGAGGCTCTTGACGTTGACCGAGTGAATGCGGTCGAGGTCTTCCGCCGTCGTTTCCATCGGCCCACCGGTCTTGCCGATGCCGACGTTGTGGTGCAGCACGTCGATGGCCTCGAAGCGCGATGCAATCTCGCGGAACGTCTCGACGATGTCCGCCTCCAGCGCCATGTCGGTGCGGTAGGCGGTTGCGCTTCCGCCTTCCGCTTCGATGAGCCGAACCGTTTCCTGCGCGGACGCCAGATCGCGGTCCAGCACGCACACGGTCGCGCCCAGGCGTGCATAGGTCACGCACGAGGCGCGGCCGATGCTCCAGCCAGGCGCCACGGAGCCGCCGCCTGCGACGACCACGGTCTTACCCGTCAGGTCGATCAAGGGGCGATGGGTTGATGATGCCTGGCTACCCATCTCAGGCTTCCTTGGCCGCAGCGGCGCTGGGGCTGACGTACGGAATGGCGTGCTCGATCGTGTCCCAGATGAAGCGGCCGGATGGGTCCTTCTGCTCTTCGACGATGTGGGCGACCAAACCGGCAGCGCGTGAAATCACCGCGAAGCCGCGCATGATGGCGGTCGGTACCTCGATCTCACCCAGCAGCGCCGCGACGGCTCCCGTTGCGTTGATCGTGATGGGGCGGCCGGCCAATTCGTCGACGGCCTTGGACAAGGTTTCGAGCGCGCGAATGCGGTCGCCCTTGAGGTCTTTTTCGGCGCGGCCCAGGTCCAGCAATTTGTAGGCACGGGGGTCGACGGGCTTGTGCAGGTGGTGACCGAAGCCCGGCACGGGCGACTTGATCGACTTGTAGTGGCGTGCGATCTCGAGCGCTTCGGCCTGGGCGTCGGGTGCCGCGACGATGCGGTCCAGCAGTTTGGAGCAGTTCTCCATCGTGCCTACGAACGAGCTGCCCACCGCGAGCAGGCCCGCAGCCACTGCGCCTTGAAGGTTCTCGGGCGCGCTCATGTAGACCACGCGGGTGGCGATGGCGCTCGGTGTGAGGCCGTGTTCCATCAGCACGATCAGAACCACGTCGGTGATGCGCAGGTCCACCGGGCGCGGCGTGCGGCCCAGGATTTGCATGAGCATCACTTCGGTGAATGTTTTCTTGCCCATCAGATCCTTGACCAGATCGGAGTCACCATAGGTGAGGCTGGTGAGCGAGTGGGTGCACAGGCTGGTGGTGGGGGTCTTCTTGGCGGTGCTCATGTGGGTGTTCCTGGTTGAATGCTGTTGGAGATGGCCATGTCGCGCACGGCGTTCTTGAGGACCTTGCCCACGGGAGAGCGGGGCAGGTCCTGGATGAAATGAATGCGCTTGGGCGTCTGCACCGGGCCGAGGCGTTCGCGCACAAAGGCGGTCAGGTCGGCTTCCGATGCGCTTTCGCCGGGGCGCAGCTGCACGGCGGCCTGCACGCTCTCGCCCCACTTGTCATCGGGCACGCCGAAGACCGTGCACTCGTGCACCGCGGGATGTTGCGAGAGCGCGTTCTCGACTTCGATGGGATAGACGTTGAATCCGCCGGTGATCACCATGTCCTTGAGGCGGTCCTTGAGGTAGAGGTAGCCGCGCTCGTCGAACATGCCGCGATCGCCCGTATGCAGCCAGCCGTCGACCAGTGTTTCGGCGGTCTTTTCGGGCAGCTTCCAGTAGCCCGTCATCAGCAACGGACCGCGCGCAACGACTTCGCCGACCTCGCCGGTGGCGAGCAGCTTGCCTTCGGGCGACATGATCGCGACATCGCTGAACCAGGTGCATCGTCCCACCGCAGCCCAGTTGGCTTCGTCGGCAAAGTCTTCGGAGCGCATCACGGTGAGGATTTGCGGAGCCTCGGTCTGGCCGTAGGTGGTGCCCAGCACGGGGCCGAAGAAGTCACGCACTTCGCGGACCTTTTCCGGTGGCATGGGTGCGCCGCCGTAGATCAATCGCTTGAGATGGGGGAAATCGGCGCGGCTCGCACCCTGCAAACCCATCAACATGTAGACGAGGGTGGGCGGCATGAAGCACACCGTGCCGCCGCGCTCCTTGAAGGTGGTGCGCACCGCATCCGCGCCAACGCCTTGCATGATGACGTGGCAGCCGCCTTGCGCGAGCACAGGCAGCACATAGGTGGAGGTGCCGTGCGTGATGGGTGCGGCCATCACATAGCGGTCATGTTCGTCGAACGACCACGCGTTGATTTGATTGACGATGTTCGCCATCCACGCGCGATACGGTTGCATCACGCCCTTGGGTGCGCCCGTGGTGCCACCGGTGAACTTGATGGCCTGTGTGGCGTCTTCGCTCAGGTCGAAGGTGGGAGTGGGCGCGCCCACATTCTCTTGCCGCAACTGGGCCAGCGTGGGCGCACCGTTCAGGGATGGTCCAATCAACACGCGCTGCGCCTGCTCGTCGGTGACGAGGTGTGCGTAGTCCGACTCGATGATCAGCACGCTCGCCTCGATGGCGTCGGTGATGCGGCGAATCTCTGACTGAGTGCTCTTGGGATTGAGCGGCACCCACACCTTGCCGCAGGCGAGCACGGCCAGCAGTGCAACCAGGTGATCGGCACTGTTGGTGGCACAGATGCCAATGCGCGACTGCGGCGTGGGATCGAGTCGGGTGAGGCCAGCGGCCACGGCGCGCACCTGCTCGGCGAGCTGGCGGTAGGTGATCTGTTCACCGGGCGTATCGATGGCGATGCGCTCGGGCCAGCGTTGAACCGCTCGCCAGAAGAAGTCAATGGGATACATGGAAAGCCTGCTTTGTCTCTTGAAAATTAGTCTGCCTTGGCGCCCGAGGCCTTCACCACTTCATTCCAGCCCTTCAATTCGCTGGCGACAAACTTGCGCATGTCGTCGGGTGTGCCCGGTGCAGTCGTGGCAACCAGGTCGGCGAGGCGCTGCTTGATGGTCGGGTCCTTGAGGGCCGTGTTGAGTGCGGTATTGAGACGCTTGATGACCGCATCGGGCGTGCCCGCTGGAGCGGAAAGTCCGAACCACGATTGCACCTCGAAGCCCGGGAAGCCGGACTCTGCAATGGTGGGCACATCGGGCAGCAGGGGCGAGCGTTCCTTGCTGGTGATGGCCAGCGCGCGCAGCTTGCCGGCCTTCACGTGCGGCATCGACGACGGCGAGTTGTCGAACATCGACTGCACCTGTCCGCCGAGCAGATCGGACACCGCAGGCGCGCTGCCGCGGTAGGGGACGTGCAACATGTTCAGGCCGGTCTTCATCTTGAACATTTCGCCCGACAGATGAATCGACGAGCCGCTGCCGGACGATGCGAACGTGATACCGTCCTTGGATTCTTTGGCGTACTTGATGTAGTCCTGCACGGAGTGAATCGGCAGGCTGGGGTTGACCACCAGCAGATTGGGAATCTTGGCCATCATGCCGATGGGCTCGAAGTCCTTGATCGGGTCGTAGCCGAGCTTGTTGTAGAGCGATGCGTTGATGGTGTTGGCGATGGTGTAGACGTACAGCGTGTATCCATCGGCAGGCGCGCGGGCGACAATTTCAGCGCCCACGTTGCTGTTGGCACCGGTGCGGTTGTCGACGATGATCGACTGGCCCAGCTCGCCTCCCATCTTGTTCGCCACCAGACGGGCAACGACGTCGGTCGCGCCACCGGCGGCGTAGCCCACGACCAGCTTGATTGGCTTGGTCGGCCAGTTGGCTTCGTTGGCCGAGACGACGGGCGCAATCAATGCGCCGAGTGCGGCCGTGATGCCGATGCAGAGGTTTCGGCGGTGCATGTTGAGCTTCATCTTTGTCTCCTGGATGGATGGATTTGAGGACTTTTGAATCGGTAGGGTCACAGCGTGTGGAGCCCTGAATAAGTAGTGATTGTTCCAAGTGAGGGGCCAAACGAATGAATAAAAATGACCGGCTGCCGGACAAAATGGCTCATAGAAAACCCTGCCTGCCCGATGAGAGCAAGACGCTGAGCCGTGGGCTGTTGTTGATGGATGCGGTGCTGGCGGGGCCGGAAGAGGGCCTGCGCGTGGTCGAGCTGTGCCGCGTGACGGCGCTGGAGCGCGCCACGGTCTATCGTCTGTTGGCCGCATTGCAGGAGGCGAACTATGTGTCGGCCGTTTCACGCTACCGGTATGGACCGGGCGAGCGCTGGAAGGCGTTGGTGCCGTCCGTCAAACGCCGAGAGGATCTGGCCGAGCGCTTGAATCCGGTGCTTGCGGCCGTCGCCCAAGGCTGTGGTGACGCCGCGTTCGCGGTGGTGCGCGATGGCGGTCTGTCGCATTGCATCGCCCGGCAGGTGGGAACCTATCCGGTGCAGATTCTTGTCATTCAAGTGGGGACGCGGCAGCCGCTGGGCGTTGGTGCGTCGGGGCTGGCACTGTTGTCGGCGCTGACCGATCGCGAAGTGGAGGCGATCATCGACATCAACGCCCCGGCCCTGGCGCTCTACGGCGGAATGACGCAGGAGCGCTTGCGCCTACTGGTGGCCGCAACCCGCGAGCGAGGCTGGGCGGTGGTGGGGAACCACGCCACCAAGGGTGTGCTGGCCGTGGGCATGCCCGTGTATAGCAGCGCGGGTGACGTATTGGCGGGTATCAGCGTTGCGACGACCGAAGACCGAATGACGAGAACCCGGCAGCGCGAGATTGCGCAGGTGATGCGCAAGGCATTGCGTGCCCATGGTTTTGAAGCGCACTGAAGCGCATTGAACGCATTGCAGGACCTGCTCGTCGAGCAGGTCCTGCAAAGTCTTCATTGCTTGCTGGGTTGAGCAAGCGTTCATTCACCGGTTTGTGCGCTTACGCAGTGGCCGTGACCGGCTGAATGCGCCCGAACTTGCCGGTATTGAAGTCGTTGATGGCCACACGAATTTCTTCTTCGGTGTTCATCACGAACGGCCCCTGTCCAACGATGGGCTCCACGATCGGCTCACCGCTCAAGACCAGCAGCAAACTGTCGTTGTTGGCCTCGAGCGTCACGTCCGTACCGTCCCTGCCGAGCTGCACGACTTGGTCCGCGCGAGCCACTTCCTGCCCGTTGATGAGCACCGTGCCCTGCAGCACCACCACGGCCAGTGTGTGGCCTTGGGGCAGCGACAGTGCGGCGCTCTTGCCGGCGTTCATGCGCACATCCCACACGTTCATTGCGGTGAAGGTGTGAGCCGGACCCTGCTGACCCGCGAATTCGCCGGCAATCACTCGCACGCGTCCTGCTTCATCGGGCAGCGCCACGTCGGGGATTTGCGCGTTGGTCAGCGACTGGTAGCCGGGTGTGGCCATCTTGTCGCTGGCGGGCAGATTGACCCACAACTGGGCCATGTGGAATGCCCCGCCGCGCGCTGCGTAGTCACGCGAGTGGAACTCCTCGTGCAGGATGCCACTGGCCGCAGTCATCCACTGCACATCGCCAGGGCCGATGATGCCGCCGGCACCTGTCGAATCGCGGTGCTCGACCTCGCCTTCGTAGACGATGGTCACGGTCTCGAATCCGCGGTGCGGATGCTGACCCACGCCTCGGCGGCCCGCAGTAGGGGTGAACTCGTGCGGACCTGCGTGGTCCAGCAGCAGAAATGGGCTCAGCTGCTCGCCGTGCTCGTTGTAGTTGAACAGGGAGCGCACGGGAAAGCCATTGCCGACCCAATGTGGCCGGGGTGCGCTGTAGATGCCGTGAATGGTTTTTTGCATTTGCTTCTCCTGAGGGTTGCAAGCGTCAAACGGCTTGCCAACCTGTCAAGAATCAAATGTATAGGCGGAACAATGAAAGGAGTAGAGGGCTAAATATGGACTGAGTGTCCCAAATTTAGAACAATACGCCTTTCAGGTTTTTCAACAACAAGCGTCTTGTCTTAGACCTGCTCAGCCAGCAAATCCTGCAATGCCTTGACCTGCTGACGCAGGCGCTCGTTTTCCGACTCCAGATCGGCCACGCGCTTGCGCAGCTCGTCCACGGATGGGGCTGCTTCAGCTGGCGAGTCCATGTCGTCCGACGACGCTTCCATGGCCTCTGCCTTGGGCTTCTTCTTCGATTCGCGCAAACGCTTGGCGGCTTGCTTGAGCTCCTGTGCGCCGCCCTGGGCCGCAGTGGTTTGCTCATCCATGGTCATCGAAGACACCATGGCGGCGGCGTTCAACGACAGCTCACCGGCCTTCACCGCTGCTACCACTTCCGGCGCTGCATTCTGGTGAATGGTTTCGATCATCTTCACCTGGCTGGCGGTGAGGCGCGCGGCGCGGGCAATGGCTTCGCGGGTGTCGAGAGAATCGTCCGGCACCTTGGGCACGCTGGCGAGGGCCTTGGCCACGACCGGGTCGGTGTCACCCTCCCATGGAGCATCGCCTTCGCCGGCTGGATTGGCCTTGCTCTCGGCCTTGGCCGCAATCACTGC
>CALMCS010000931.1 GCA_937862875.1 uncultured Comamonadaceae bacterium | reverse complement strand
AGGCGTTGCGCTCCAGCGGCGTCAGGCGACGGTCGAGGAACAGCCGCCGCGGCACGGTCTCGTGCCGGTTGCCGCTGAAGAGGAAGGCATCGCCTGACGTGGCGGGCGTCGGCGTAGGCACGGGTGCTGGCGCACTGGGGCTGGGCTTGGGCGCGAGGTCTTTCAGGGCAGCATCGAACAGATCCGCGAGTGCGACGGGGCCACGGCGTGGTGCGGTGTCGTCCACGGCCATGGCTCAACCCAATCCCTGATCGACCCAGCTCTTGATCGAGGCCCAGACCACCGACAGAGGCAGCGACATGCCTTCGGCCAAGTCCATGGTAGCGTCGAGGATGGAGGTTTCGTCTTCGAGATCGACATTCCTGCTGCCGGTCACGGCCTTCCATTGCCGCCACAGCTCCGTGTCCTGTTTCTCGTCCAGCACGGGGTGGCGGCCCTTGCGCTTCGGCAGGCCGAGGATTTCGCGGCGAAGCGCCACCTCCTGGTGGGTCAGGCCATAGAACCGACTGACCATCTCGGTGCTCGCGCCCAGCCTGAGCATGCGATCGACCGTGGCGATTTCCTTCTCCACGTCCTGCGCCTGCTTGAGCAGTCGCCGGAGCACTTCGCGGTTGACCGTCACCGAGCACCAGGAGACGTTAGCGTTGGCGAGCACGCTGATCAGCGCGGGATGCTTGAGGGCGTCCAGTTCTTCCTCACCAAACCCCATCAGTTTGCAGCGGCGCAGTTGCCCATTGCGCAGGTCATAGAGGGCCTGGGCGATGACGGCCTGGTTGAGTGGGTGTGGTGCGGACATGCTGGCCTCCCTCGCTCACATTCCAACGCCTTCAGCGCCGGCTTCAAGGTCGAGCAGGCGCCGGGCCAGCCGCAGCAGCCGGAACAGCTTGACCAGCGAGGTATCGCTCAATCGCTGGGCCGCATCACCCTGGCCGTGCAGCAGCGCCGGCAGTTCGATGACGATTTGCCCGTCGTGCAGGCCGACGTCGGCGGGCCGCTGACCGGCCAGGCACGCTAACAGCGCGAGGACGGCACGGCCCAGCGGTGCCGAGCTTTGGGTGCGGGCCCGGCAGACGAAACCGATACCCTCTGCACGGTCATCAATGCACTCGTCCAGGTCTGCCTCGCCCGCGATTTCGCGGGCGAACTGTGCGATGTGGATGCGCAGGCGCTCGGCTGTGTCCACGCCGGGATCGATGTACCAGACATCGGAGATCGGATAGAGCCCGCCAGCCTGCACAGGGATGGACTGCAAGACACTCGCCGAGAAGTCGAGCGGCAGCGCATCACCCAACTGGTCGGCGACCATGCGCTGAATGGACTGGAGCCGTTCGGTCGTCGGTGCCGGCGAGACGATGTGCTCCCGAAGCAGATCGCCACCCACCGCAGGGTTGGCCGGACTTGCCTGGCTGGCATCCGTGTCGCTCTCGCGCGTCGAAGGCGTTGCCGCAGGTCGGCCTGCAGGCGGCGCTGCGGATGCAGCCCCTGCGATGGGTGGCGCAGTGTTGGCAGGTGGGCGCGCGATGGTTCCCGGCTCCGGCAACGCAGGCGGCGTCGAGGGCGGCGTTGGGTCGCTGACCAAGGCGCGCTGCCGGCTCTCGGATTCGGTCATGTCCAGGGCGAGCACGTCGTAATCGACACCCAGCATCTCGGCCATCTGGCCGATCAGCTCGTCCTGTACACGCTGCGCGGAGAACTCGTCGGCCTGGACGTCGAATTGCGACAGCACTTCCTGGAAAAATTCGTCGAAGTCCTGAACCAGTGGGTGGCCCTTGGCGTAGCGCTCCCACGCGAGCATGCAGGCTTTGCGCATGACCGACAGGCGTTCGACCTGATGGCGACCGAGACCGCCATAGAGCACGGTGGGGATCGCGGGCAGGAGATACTGCACCGCGTCGTTCATGCGGCTGATGTGCGACTGTTGTACCGGGAAGCCATCGGCGGCGAGGCGGCGGGCCAGCTCGGACTGGCTCAAGGTGGTGCCGCTTTCTTGCTCGTAGAACTCGCGCGCCTTCTCGACGCCGAGGGCGCGCTCGATGAACGTGAGGCCCCCGCGCAATTCGTTCTCGGCCAAGTGGCCGGTCAACATGACGACTTCGCCGCGGCTGGGCCACGGCCGGAACAGGCACGATACACGGAAAAACCGCTCGTCCTTGGTCTCTGACCATAGTTCGCGCAGGATCGCCAGCCGCGTATTTCCGCCGTTGCGAATGATGTAGTGGTCCTCACCTGGTCGGCGAGTGATGGCCGGCGCCGCGTCCAGACCGCGCTCGCGGATGGACGCCTTGATTTCCTCGTAGGCCGGGTTGCGTTTTTTCCTGGGATCGTGGTCGTAGGGGCGCAACTGATCTAGGGTCACGACCATGGGTGTGTCGGCGATCGGGTCGCTCAAGGTCGAGGCTGACGGGCCGCTACGCTCGAACCCGGCCGCGAGCAGCTTGCCGGCCATCTGCTGGGAGGTGATCTCAGCCATGGCCGCCTCCCTGCGCTTGGTATCGGGCCTCGCGCTCGGCGCGGCGGATTTGCGCACGGGCATTCAGGGTCGCCCGGTGGTCGCTTGCCGTCGAGCTGGTGTAGATCGCGGCGCAGCCAGGCTTGGTGAACTTGAGGTGGCCGCCAGGCGTGCGTTTGACGTGCCAACCTTCGCCAACCGCGAACTCGATCAGGGCGCGAAGCCGCTTGTGGCCTCGGGCTAGCTCATGTGCGTTCGCCATGGGACCTCCCGGCATCAAGAGGGTGTGGCGGACGGCCGGACACCATGGCAAATCGGTGCCGCCATTGCGGAAATAGTTCGTCTGCGAGGCCGCGCATGGTGTCGAGCGCGGCGGGGGCGACTCTGCCCGGCGGCTGGCGGTATTCGACCCGATGCACTGGCAATCCGCGCGTAGCTGCACGCGGATACGCCTCGATGGCCGGCACGTCGGTGGCCAGCACGCGGATGCCGGCGTGGTCCTGGAAAAGATCGCGCAGGGCCTGCTGGATCAGCCGTGCATTGGCTGACACAGGGTGGACGCGATTGATGAGCAGATGCAGAGGTGGAGGCTCGATGCCCAGGTGCCGGTAGGGCGCAATGTCTTCGAGCAACTGCATGGTGCCGCGCCGCAGCTCGCGCGCCGCGAGAATTTCCGGGGTCACGGGCGACAGCGCGAGGTTGGAGGCGAGCACCGCCATCTCCAGCAGCACCGAGCGCGCACCTTGGGTGTCGATCAGCACCAGGTCATAGAGAGGCGCCAGGACCGGCAAGAGATGGCGCAACCGTAGGCGCCCATCCGGCGTGTGCAGCAGCAAAGTGTTCAGCTCGCCTCGGTGGTCGTTGGAGAGCACCAAGTCCAGGCCCTCGATGATCGTGCGGGACACAAGCAGCCCGAGGTCGCGCTCGTTGAAGGCCAGCAACTCGTAGATGCCACCAGGTGCGCGGTGGCCTAGCTCGTAGTACGAGGACAAGGTGGGCTGCACGTCGAGGTCGAGCAGCAGTACACGCAGCCCCGCGTCCGCGGCAAGCCCGCCGAGGTTCGCGGCCGTGGTGGTCTTGCCGACGCCACCTTTGGTTGAAATGATGGATACGACCTGCATGGCGTTCTCCGTGTGAGGATGGGAAGTCCGCTGGAGAACGGGTCAGGCCCGGTTGTTGACGCGCTCGGCGATCCACTGATCGATCTCGATGGAGTCCCAACCGACCGCGCGCACGCCCAGGCGCAGCGCCTTCGGGAACAGGCCTTTGCGCATCAGGTTGTAGATGTGGGCGCGTTTGAAACCCGACTTGGTTTCGACTTCATCAAGCCGCAGGATGCGGCGCTCGCTTGCGGGCAGTGCAGGTGTTTGCGACATGGCGGTCACTCCTGAACGCTCAGTGGCGTTTGTTGGCGTGACCTCCATTCAATAGACATGGATGGGAAAAGACATTGCAAATGCAATCTCCGCGATTGCACATACAAGATGGAAAACCTCAGACTGTTGCGCTACGCAGCCGGCGTCTGGCCGTGGCGAACTTGCCGTTTAGCGTCCGCTCCGCGATCCCCATTGCGCCGCTGTGATGGGCGACCAACGCGCTGACCACCGCCTCCTGCGTCTTGAAGCTGGAGTACGGAACGCCGGAAGGCGACTGGCCGAGCATCAGGTCCAGCATGCTGCCGATGATGTTCAGGTAGGTGGCTTCGGCGCGATCACTGATCAGGCACTGTGCGCCAGCAGAGGGCGCCATCTGCTTGAGAAGCGCTCCGTGCTTTTCCTGCAGCTCATGCAGTTGGCGTTTGTACTGGTCCAAGGTGGACTTCAGGGCCAGGCGCTCGACTAGCATCGCCTGCCCAGTTTCCACCGAGATGAAGGGATGGGCGATGCGCTCGCTCCGGGAGAAAAGGAAGCACGGTCGTTGCTCGGGATAGTGCTGGCGCATCCAGCGCTTCAGATCGACGTGGCGCACCGTCAGATCAGGGGAGTCGATCAGCGCGGAATCGCGCGTCGTGATGCCGTTCCGTCCGAAGGGCAGTTCTCCATTGAGGATGCCGTCGAAGATGCGTTCGGTGCAAAGCCGCAGCTCGTCACAACGTGGACAGTCCAACGACTGCGGCAGGCGCCTTGGCGACGAAATCGAAGCCAGGATCACCTGCTCGTATCGCAGCAGCCCGGCCCAGCGGATGGACGCTTCGATCGGGCGATAGAACACCTTTGATGTTGGTGCATCATTCTTGTTCTCGTGCATGCTCCGTCTCCTTCCAGGAGAAGAACTACATGACCGACTCCTTTGTCGCCGACCTCATGGTCGGCCTGTCGCTTGTGTAGGAAGTGGGTCCCGAAGGCCGCTTCGTCATGTGGTTTGAATACTTCTCACCAGTTCGCGCAACTGGTAGTCGTCGTGTGTTCGATGTGCAAAAATCATCGATCAGAAGGTCGAGCATCGGGACGTAGGCTCGACAGCGACGCTCACGCTATCAGGGTCGTGAGAAGTTACGGTTTCTGCAAAACCGTCTAGGTATGACCTGATATGCCAGCGGTCTCAGGAGGCGTTAAGGGGCCGCAATCGTCGTCGAATGTCCAGCCGGACGCAGCAAACCCGCGTCT
>CALMCS010000930.1 GCA_937862875.1 uncultured Comamonadaceae bacterium | reverse complement strand
TCGAGATCGATGTAGGCAACCGCCAGATGCGTGCCGGATTGTCGGGTCTGCTCCAGCGCATCGCGCAGGCGCTCTGCCAACAGCACGCGGTTGGGAAGACCCGTCAACGCGTCGTAGTGGGCCATGTGGTGGAGCAGCTCCTGCTGTTCGTGCTGCATGGTCACATCCATGCTGACGCCGAGCATGCGCAATGCGCGGCCCTCGGTATCAAATCGCACCACCTTGCCGACGTTGCGCAGCCAGCGGCTTGGAGATTGCGGTGCGGACACGCGCCAGGTGACATCAAACGGCGCGCTCGGATTGTGCATGTGCTTTTCCAGCGCGCGCTCGATGATGCGTTGTTGCTCCTCGCCGATGGTGTTTTGCCAGGGTTCTGCGCGGGATACCGACTCCCAGTTGAAGGGCCGAGCCTGCATGGAGTGCCAGCGCACGTCACCCTGAATGTTGTCGGTGAGCAAATCCAGATCCCACAGGCCAATATCGGCCGCCGAAATGCTCAGCGAGAGGAGTTCCTCGCGCTCGCGGACCTTGCGCTCTTGCGCCTTGCGCTCGGTAATGTCGAGCACGGACAGCAACCAGCAGGCTTGGCCCGCCACTTCGGTCGCACTCATGGATTGCAGCACGGTGAGGGTGGCGCCGGAGCGCGCGCGCAACTCGTTTTCGTAGCCGACCAGTTGGCCCGCCTGCTGAGCGGCTTCCACCAGCCGACTGCGGGTCTGGGTCGTGTAGATGCCCAGATCTACCAACGTGTGACCAATGGACTCTTTCTTGGAATAGCCGAGCGCTTTCTCCCACGCTGGATTGACGCCGACAAATCGGCCATCGTCCTTGCGCACGAAACACAGGGGGACTGGCAGGGCCTGGAAGATATGCTCGAAGCGCGCTTCGGAGGCATGCATGCGCTCCGAAGTCCGGCGGAACTCGTCGACGTCCTGAAGAATGCCCCGAATCTTGATCAGTTGGCCGTCCTTGACCACGGTTTCGCTGCGCACGCGCACCCACAGTCGCTGACCATCGGTGCGGATGATCTCGAACTCCATGTCCCAGGTCTTTTCAAGGGCACCGTGGAGTTTGCTGGTTTGGCGAACCATGTCACGCCACTCGGGCGCTACGAAACGGTCGATGTAATGGCGCGGCGGCGGCGTACCCACGGGGACGCCGTGAATTTCACAAGTGACGTCCGACCAGACGGTGATGCCCTGGCCCGGTTTGCCTTCCCAAGCCCCCAGCCGCGCGAGGCGACTCGCCTGTTGCAGCAGCTTGTTCGATGCCTGCAGGCGGTCCTGAATTTCATGCGCCTGGGTCATGTCGTGATAGACAAACACCACGCAGCTGTCACCCATGATGTAGGTGCGCCGCGCTGACAGCAAGCCGGGAATGGCGACGCCGTTGTACAGGATCGACGCGGGCGCTCCGTGAAAATGGCCTTCCAGCTGAAGGCGGTTCTGAAACACTTCTCGGTCTTTTTCGGCGAGAGTGACGCCCACTTCCGGCCCGGTCTTGCCAACCAGATCCGCCGCCGGCAGATTCAGCATGCGCGCCAACGCCGGGTTGACGTCAATGTAGCGGCCATCGCTCACGCGCAGAATCCCGGCCGGGTCCGAGAGCGTTTCGTAGAACGTCGAATATTTCACTTCGGAGTGGCGCAGCGCCTCCGCCATCGTGTGATGCTCGGTAATGTCCAGCAACATGCCCGACATGCGCAGCGTCCGGCCATTGGCATCGCGCTCGACGGTGCTGCCGCGCGCAATCAGCCAGCGCCAGCGTCCAAGACCGTCACGGATGCGCAATTCGCCATAGAAGCTCGGGGTCAAGCCTTCGAGCGCCTGCTTCAGGTCGGGCAGCAGGCGTTGCAGGTCCTGCGGGTGAATGCGCGATTGCAGCTCGCTCAGTAGCTCCTTGCCTCGCAATGGCTTGAGCGGCGTCGCGTCCTCGTCGTCCGGGCTGTCCTCGAGGCCAAAGTTGCGATAGAAGTTGCCGTGATAGAAAAACTGTTGCTGGGCCACATCCCATTCCCAGCGACCACCACCCGAGGCCTTGAGCGCCTGGACCAGCTCGCTTTCACGCAGTTGCAGCATCTGCAGGGTTCGGGCGCGGCTGTTGAGCAAACCCACGCCACCGCACAGCACCACCATGCCCACCACGTAGCGCCAGGGCACGACCTGCAAGGCATGCCACTGGGTGTCGGAACTGGTGTCTCCCGCACGGGCCCAAGGCGAAATCACCAGCGGCACGAGAACGACAAGCACGATCAGCGAGGTCCAGA
>CALMCS010000929.1 GCA_937862875.1 uncultured Comamonadaceae bacterium | reverse complement strand
ACCCCACCTGCCTGATCGGCAGGTCGCGCATGCGCTTGCCCGTCGCCGCAAAAATGGCATTGGCGATGGCCGGTGCCACTGGAGGCAGCGGCGGCTCGCCGACACCGCCCGGCGGAAGCTGCAGATCGCCGGCGTTCACCATGTGCGTGCGGATCACGGGCGGAGCCTCGTTGTGGCGCGCCACCACGAAATCGTGGAAGTTGGACTGCTTGACCGCGCCCTTCTCAAAGCTGATCTCGCTCATCATCGCCAGGCTCATGCCCATGATGACCGCGCCCTCCATCTGGTTGCGCACGCGTTCGGGCGTGATCTGCGGGCCGCAATCCATGGCCATGTCGGCCGACAACAGCGTGATCGCGCCCTTGTCGTCCACCTTCAGCTCGACCACCGTCGCGGTATAGGACAGAAAGCTGTAGCTGAAGGCCAAGCCCAGGCCATGCCCCTTGGGCAGCTTGCGCCCCCAATTCGCGCCCTTGCATGCCGCCTCGATCACGCCGCGCAGGCGACCCGTGTCGAACGGATAGACCTCGGGCGATTCGGAGTAGTTCCATGTGTCGCCGAAGGCCTTCAGCGGACTGAGCTTGCGCGCCGGGCCGATGAGTTTGAGCGCGTATTCCTTGTGGTCCCGGCCTGCGCGATGCGCCAGCTCCGCGATGAAGCATTGCGTCGCAAACGCATGCGGGATGTTGTAGACCGAACGGAACCAGCCAATGCGCGTCATCGCGGGCACGCTGCCCGTCTCGACCCGGAAATTCGGGACCTGATACGGCAGATTGATGGCGCCCATTCCCAGCTCGGAGGGACTTTCTCCCTGCGCGCTCGGGTCGAACAGCGAACTGATCGTCGGTGCCACCGTGCGGTGCAGCCAGGAGGTCGGCATGCCGTCGGCCCCCAGCGCGGCCTCGAGGTGTTCCAGCGATACCGCGTGATAGAAGTCGTGCTGAATATCGTCTTCACGCGTCCACACCACCTTCACCGGCTTGCCCTTCATGGTGTTGGCGATGATCGCGGCCTCGGTGACAAAGTCGGCCTTCGACTTGCGGCCGAACGCTCCTCCCAGCAGCAGCGGCTGCAGGATGATCTTCGCCTTGTCGATGCTCAGTTGCTTGGCGACACCATCGAGCGCGTTCTGCGGGTCCTGCACGCAGGCCCAGATGTTGCATTGGCCGTCTTCCCCCATCAACACCGTGGCCGAGGGCGGCTCCATCGAGGCGTGCGCGAGGTGCGGCAGGTAATACTCCGCCGTCACGCGGTGCTTCTCGTCGGCCTTGCCCCAGGCAGCCGATACATCGCCATCGTTGCGCACGGACTTTCCGGGCTCGCGCGCGGCCTTTTCCAGTGCCTTGCGGTATTCGGCGGAGTCATAGCGGTCGTTGTCGCAGGCACCCCATTCCAGCTTCAGCGCCTGGCGGCCCTGCATCGCCGCCCAGGTGTTCGTGGCGACCACCGCCACACCGCCCAGCGGCTGGAACGCGGGTGCACCGGTGAACGCCGGAATCTCGACCACCTTGAGCACACCGGCCACTTTCAGCGCATCGTCGGCGTTGTAGCGCGTCAGCTTGGCTCCGAGCACGGCCGGTCGCGCCAACACGGCAAACACCATGCCCTTGGCGTGCTGGTCGATGCCATACACCGCGCGTCCACGACCAATGTCTTCAAGATCCGCGGCCCGTACGACATCCTTGCCGATATAGCGGAACTGCGCGGCCGTTTTCAGCTTGCGCTGATTCGGCGGCGGCACCGGTTGCCTCGCCGCGTCCGCAGCCAGTTCACCAAAGCCCAATCTGCGACCCGTTGCGGCATGCACGACCTGGTGCTTCTCGGCCTTGACCTGCCCGATCGGAACACCCCAGCGCGCGGCGGCGGCGGCTTCCAGCATCTGGCGTGCCGCAGCCCCAACCCGGCGCATCGGCCACATGAAGTGGCGCACGCTGCGCGAGCCGTCCACGTTCTGATTGCCGTAGCGCGCCTCGTTGGCCTGCGCCTGCACGATCTTCACGCGCGACCAATCGGCCTCCATCTCATCGGCCACGATCAACGGCAGACTGGTGCGCACGCCGGTGCCCATTTCGACGCGGTGCGCAATGATGGAGACCGTGCCATCTGCAGCGATCTGCACGAACACAAGGGGATCGTCCACGGTGCCGCCGGGCATCGAATCGGCACCGTACTTGGTGGCGGTGTTGGTGACAGTGCCGGCGGGCGCGTCCGCAGCAAAGACCACGCCCCTATGGGTGACGGCCAGCACCAGACCAGCGGCAGCACCGGCGGCCTTGAGCAGCGTGCGGCGCTGCAGCGCTGCGGAAGTAATCGATTCAACGTCCGTGGATTGGGTGAGGGATGATGGATTCATGACTTGGCTCCCTTGCCGCCCAGATCTCCCGCCGCGCGGTGAATCGCCGCGTGAATGCGGTGGTAGGTTCCGCAGCGGCAGATGTTGCCGCTCATCGCTTCGACGATGTCTTCGTCGCTCGGCGCGCGATTCGTGCGCAGCAGCGAGGTCGCCGACATGATCTGGCCCGCCTGGCAATAACCGCACTGCGCCACATTCAGCTCCACCCAGGCCTTCTGCACGGCCCGGCCGACGTTGTCGCCCTCCATGCTCTCGATGGTGTTGACCTTCTTGCCCGCGGCCGCCGCAATCGGCGTGATGCAGGAGCGAATCGGTGCGCCATCGAGGTGCACCGTGCAGGCACCGCACAGCGCCATGCCGCAGCCGAATTTGGTCCCTGTCATGCCCAGCTCATCGCGCAGCACCCACAGCAAGGGGGTCTGCGGATCGGCCTCTACGGACTGGTCCTTGCCATTGATGGAAATGGTGGTGGTCATCGTGGGTCTCTTTCTTTTCT
>CALMCS010000928.1 GCA_937862875.1 uncultured Comamonadaceae bacterium | reverse complement strand
CCTATCCGGATGGGCTCTGGCGTAGGCAACGAACTCCGGCACGGATTGGGCCGGCAAGTCGTTGTTCACCACCAGCAAGGTCCCCGTGTTGCCAATCTGCGCGACGGGGACTAAATCCCTGAGCGGTTCGTACGGCACCTTCTTGTAGAGACTGGGGTTCACCACCACCGCCGCCGCATAGGTGAACAGAACGCGATAACCATCTGGAGCGGCGCGCGCCACCGAATCCACGCCGATGATGCCGTTCGCGCCGGGCTTGTTGTCCACAATGACGGACTGCTTGAAGTATTTCCCCAACTCGTCCGCATACAAGCGAGCGATCAAATCGCTGCCACCCGCCGCCGGTGAGGGCACGACCAGCGTGATCGGGCGGTCCGGGTACGTGTCCGCACCAGCCCCCCAAGCGCCGCTCGACATGCAAGCGCAAGCCAGAAGCGCCCCCATGGATGCAAAAACTTTCTTCATACACAGCCCCTTTGAAATTTCATTGAATGCCGCCCCGTCACGGAGTGCTCGCGTCTCGCCTGTCAGTGCTCACGATGGGTCGGGAGCGCATGCATGAATCACACGGCCTCGAGCGGCGGGATCTTCCAACTCAACACCCCGTCCTGCGGGTGGTACATGCGCAGAATCAGATAGAACGGCCCTGCCGGTGCGGGCAGCCAGTTATTGACACGTGTTGGTCGCTTGGATCCAATTTCGATCACCAGTCCCCCATCGCTTTGGTATTGCAAGCCGGGGGTGCGGTCGCCGATCGAATGCCGCTGGGCGTCGTTGCCGTAGAGAAAACGATCGGCGTCGTACATCGTGACGGACCAGAATGCGTCTACCGGTGGCTTGTCGCCCGCATTGAATCGGAGGTGGTAGGTGCGCTCCCCGTTGAGCGGTTCGAGCCTGCTGTCGCAATGCGATACCGCGTAGATCGCCTCGCTGGTGGCCAGCGCCCCCAGCCCCAGATAGGCTGTGCGCGCACGATTCAAATACTTCTGGCCGTAGCGCCCCGTGGCACGGGTCACCGCCCAAGGCTTGGGGCGACGACGACCGCCCACCGCACCCACCAGCTCCACCGCGTCGGCAAAGCCCTGGGTCAATCCAAGACGCACGGATTCTTCGAGCCCGTCCCACCGGAAATGTTCGGTCGCGAGCAGCCCCACCTGACCGAACCAGGCCACCAGGCCGGCGTCTTCAATCCGCCCTCCGGTTTCCCTCAGTGACTGACACAGGTTGGTGAAAAACACCGGGGCCGCATGCGAAGCCGATTGCCGCTTTTCATGCACCGCTGCCAAGGCATCGATGGGCTCACCCACCCAGTTGCGAATGGCGCGCGGCAGCGCCTGCGCATCGCGTTCGAACCCTGCGGTGAGTGCTATGTCGGCCTGCAATGCGCGTGCCGCAGCCCAGTCCGATTGATCGCCCACCAGAATGCGACCAATCAGCCAGACCAGATTCGACGGGCAATGCACCACGCGAAGATGCTTGAGCGATTCGGGCACCTTGCCGCCGGGGCCGAGCAGCAGAACGGTTTCGCCTTCCGCATCGACATTGCGTGGTCCGAGATTCTCGAAGTTCTCGGTATACGCGTCGTACAGCGCCATCACGTAGTAGCGATTGCCGTGTTGGCGTGATGACGGCAGCTTGAACAGCATCGGTCCATCGGCCAGATGAATCCATGCGAGCGTGTAGAGCAAATCGTTGGAGGGCGTGACGATGTCCCGGTCTTCGTGTGTCGACGGACGGGTCCCGTGATGCAAGGTGTTCATCGGCAAACGTGCATTCGAGCCATTGGATGTGGGCGCATCCACGTCGCTCTTGTCGGTCTGCTTGCGACAGGTGCGAAAGGTCTCTACGAGTGGGTAGCCGTAGACAAAGGCTGCAAGGCCAATCGAGCGCGCCAGCGCGCATTGGATATCTGACGGGTCGGTGG
>CALMCS010000927.1 GCA_937862875.1 uncultured Comamonadaceae bacterium | reverse complement strand
ATCGAGGTGGTGGAAACCGGCAAGCAAATGCTGATGACGCGCGGCGCGCTCACCACCTTCAGCGTGGCCAACGATGTGGCGAAGTATTTCGCCATCATTCCTGCGGCGTTTGTGAGCACCTATCCACAGCTCGCGTCGCTCAACGTGATGGGCTTGCACAGCTCAGAATCGGCCATCTTGAGCGCGGTGATTTTCAACGCGTTGATCATCATCGCCTTGATTCCGCTGGCTCTGCGCGGTGTGCCGTATCGCGCCGTGGGCGCCGCCGCGCTGCTGCGTCGCAATCTGCTGATCTACGGCCTGGGCGGTTTGATCGTGCCGTTCATTGGCATCAAGTTGATCGACGTGATCATCTCCGCGTTGGGGCTGGTCTGATCTGATGGTAGCCTTTGACTGATATGCCGCACTCCCCACCCGATCCCGACGATCTGCGCCCCGATCCCGATGCGCTGGTGGCGCGCTTGCAGGCCGAGCAAGCCACCGCCCATCGCGGCAAGTTGCGGATCTACTTTGGTTCGAACGCGGGCGTGGGAAAAACCTACGCCATGCTGTCCGCCGCGCAGGGCGAGCGGCAGGCGGGGCGTGAGGTGCTTGTGGGCTTGGTGGAAACGCATGGCCGCGCAGAAACGGCGGAGCGCCTGCGCGATCTGGAGCAGTTGCCGCTGCTGACGGTGAGTTATCAAGGCAAGCAACTGCGCGAATTCGATCTCGATGCGGCGCTGGCGCGGCATCCACAGGTGCTGTTGCTCGATGAACTCGCGCACAGCAACGCGCCGGGATCGCGCCACCCCAAGCGTTGGCAGGATGTGGAGGAGTTGCTGGATTCGGGCATCGATGTGTGGACCACCGTCAACGTGCAGCACCTGGAGAGCCTGAACGATGTGGTGAGTGGCATCGTCGGCATCAAGGTGCGCGAGACGGTGCCCGACCAGATTTTTGACGATGCCGATGAAGTGGTGATGGTCGACATCTCGCCCGACGAGTTGCTGCGGCGGCTCAAGGACGGCAAGGTCTATCACCTCGAGCAGGCCGAGCGCGCATCGCGGCATTTCTTTCGGCGCGGCAACCTGCTCGCGTTGCGAGAGCTGGCGCTGCGGCGCACTGCCGATCGTGTGGATGAGGACATGCGCGACTACCGCCGCGAGCGTTCCATCGGCAATGTCTGGCCCACGCGAGAGCGGCTCCTGGTGGGAGTGGGCGGGCGTGCCGGTGACGACGCACTCGTGCGGCAGGTGGCGCGCCTGGCTCGTCGCCTTGAGGCGGATTGGATGGTGGTGTATGTCGACGCGCCGCAGCGCCAACACCGCCCGCGTGCCGCGCAGGCCGTGGTGCTGAAAACGCTGGCGCTGGCCGCGCGGTTGGGGGCCGAGACCGCGACCATTCCCGGCTCGGATGTGGCCGAGGCGTTGGTGCACTTTGCGCGTGAGCGCAATGCCAGCCACATCGTGTTGGCGCAGCAGCAGCACGCGGCGTGGTCGCCCGCGCGGTGGGTGACGCGCAGCTTGCCTGAGCGCATTGCGCGCCTCGATCCGGGGCTGGATGTGCTGGTGCTTTCCACGCGCTTGCCGGTTGGTCCGGTGGTGTCGGCCCCCGTAGTTTCCGATCGCAAGAAGTCGTGGGCATGGCGCGGTTACGTGGGCGCGAGCTTGGCCTGCTTCGCGGCAACGGGGATTGCCGAATTGCTGCTGCAGGTCTTCGATCCCGCCAACGTGGTCATGTTGTTTTTGCTGGTGGTCGTGCTGTCCGCATTGCGCTGGGGACGCGGGCCGGGGGCCTGGGCGGCGCTGTTGTCGGTCGCTTGTTTTGATTATTTTTTCGTTCCACCGCGCGCCTCGTTCAGCGTGAACGACACGCAGTATCTGTTCACCTTCAGCCTGATGCTCGGGGTGGCGCTGGTCTGCGGGCAATTGATGGCACGGCTGCGGTACGAGGCGAAAGTGGCGACGGAGCGTGAGCGCCGAGCCGGTGCCTTGGCGCGGCTGGCGCGCGATCTTTCTGGCGCGTTGATGCAAGAGCAGATTGCGCAGATCGCGCTCAGCACGATGTCGGGCGTGTTCGATGCCAAGGCCGGTTTGCTGTTGCCCGATCTGGACGAGCGTTTGTTGCCCGCACCTGGCAGTGCCGTGCAGATGGATGTGAGCCTCGCGCGCTGGAGCATGGAGCACGCGCAGTTGGCAGGGCAGGGCACGGACACGCTCACCGCAGCGGCTGCGCTGTATGTGCCGCTGCTCGCGCCGGTGCGACCACGCGGCGTGCTGGCGCTGGAATTGCGTTCGCCCGGTCGGCTCGATGTGCCCGAGGAGCGGCGCTTGCTGCAAGCCTGCGCAAGCCAGATCGCGCTGGCGCTGGAGCGCGTGCACTTTGTCGACGTGGCGCAGCAGACCCAGGTGGCGATGGAAGGCGAGCGCATGCGCAATACCTTGCTCTCTGCGGTCTCGCACGATTTGCGCACACCGCTGACGTCGATTCTCGGCGCGGCCGAGGTGGCTCAGCGCCATGTGACCGAGGGCGTGGGGGCCGACATGCTGGGCCAGATTCGTTGGCAGGCGCAGTCGATGCAGCAACTGGTCGATAACCTGCTCGCGATGGCGCGGCTGCAGCAGGGCGGCGTGCATCTCAAGCGCGAGTGGTTGCCGGTTGAAGAGGTGATTGGCAGCGCCTTGCATCAGCTCGGTGATCGACTCGCGCAGCATCCCGTCAGGACGCGACTGGCTAACGATTTGCCGCTGGTGCACAT
>CALMCS010000926.1 GCA_937862875.1 uncultured Comamonadaceae bacterium | reverse complement strand
CCAGTTGGATGGTGGCCCCTGTGTGCGTGGCGATGGCCTGAACAATTGGCAGCCCCAGGCCCGACCCTGTCGTGTTTGTACCGAGCGTTCGATACAAGGGTTCAAGGCCCTTCGCGTGCCCATCCGGGGCAATTCTTGGCCCTGTATCGCACACGATCAGTTCGACATGGTCAATTGTCTTGCGCACTTCCACCCCATCGCCGCTACCACTCGCTGCAGCATCTGGGTGAGTGCATCGCCCAACTGGAAGGCGCGCTCGACCTTGCGGTTCACGCCGGAGACGTTGAAATTGCCCTCTGGTTTCACGACGCGATTTACGGGCTGCAGGCCAAAGACAACGAGCAGCGCAGTGCCGACTGGGCCGCCGGCGAATTGACGCGAAGCGGAGCAGGGGAAGCGCAGGTCCGGCGGGTGCGAGCGCTGATCATGGCGACCTGCCACACCGCCAAACCGGCTGATGCGGATCAGCAACTGCTGGTGGACATCGACCTCGCCATCCTGGGCGCCGAGCCAGCGCGTTTTGCCGAATACGAACCGGTAATGCCGGCAGCCTGTCTACGGCCTTTGCCACCGTGGTCCAGCGCGGCTATTCCCGGCAGGCGGAAACGCTCGCCGACGGACATGCCATCGCCGCAGTGAAGAAACTTTATGGTCACGCCGGCGGCGGCGCTTCGGTATTCGAGACTTTTGCGGCTTATCACACCGAACACGGCGGTGAAGCACCGTCCCTGCTCTCGACGCATCCGCTGGACGCCGAGCGCATCGAGCGGCTGCGGCAGGCCGCCGCGGATTGGGACCCTGTCCGTCAACCCCTGCGGCCACTGGCCCTGCCCATGCCGCCCCCTCAGTAAGGCTCAACCGGCCGCCGCCTGTCGCGTACGTGCCGGCGCGTGCCCGGTCCAGCGCTTGTAGGCACGCGCAAAGGCGCTCTGCTCGGAATACCCCAGCAGAAAAGCGATGTCCGTGAGACTCAGCGAGGCATCTTCCAGATAGCGTTCAGCCATTTCCTTGCGCACGCCATCGACCAGCTGGGTAAAACTTTCACCATGCTCCTGGAGCTTGCGCTGGAAGGTCCGTGGCGAGACGTGCAGCGCCGAGGCGACATGACTCAGCTCCAGTTCGCCATCTCCCAGCCGCTGCGCGATCAGGCGGCGGGCGCGGACCAGCGGATCGTCCGTGCGCGTGAGCGTCAGCAATTGCTGCTGGGCCAGGCGATCCATCAACTGGCGCATGGCGGGGTCCGGCTGGATCAGGCCCAGTCCCTGCCACGACTTCGGCACGATCATGCGGTAACTGTCCTGCCGGAAGCGTATCGGGCAGGCGAACACACGGCGCTGCTCGTCCAGGCGCTGCGGCGCCTCGTATGTGAAATCGACGCCCAGCGGAGAGATCGCCTGTCCGGTGATCCAGCGCACAAAAGTCAGCATGCCGGCGAGATTGAACTCCGCAAGCTGGCGGTAGCGGAGATCGGTCGAACGGTTCCAGCTCAACACGATCGCTTCGGCGTCGATCCGCACGTCCACCGGCGCAACGGTGATCACCAGCCCCTGATAGCGCTGCTGGGCGAGCATGGCCTCGCCCAGGGTCGTACAGGCCATGGCGACATAGCCGAGAACGCCGTAATGCCCTGGCCGGATGTGCTCGGCAACATGCACGCCGAGATCAGGATCCTGGGCCAGCACGGCGGCGCGATTGAACAATTCAGCCGCCTCCAGCTCGCTGACGCGCGCATCGCGGTCGTTGAGATCCACGTTCAGGCTCCGCTGCAGTTCGGTCGCATCGATCTGCCGCAGGCGCAAATAGTCGAACAAGGCCAGCAGATAGCTGACCGCGGTGCTGGGCGCGAGGGCCGCAGGGTCGTCGACTCCGGTCTTGGCGCGTGCTGTCATACAGATTGTCGTGCGGGGTCAAGCGGCAAGTGATACACAATGGAGAGAATGCTAACAGTCAATACATCGTGCGAATCGAGGAGCTTATGGAAACGCTGGACTGGTGGGCCAAATACATCTTCTACATCGCCATCCCCTATTTTCTGGTCCTGATGGCCTGGGAGTGGTTCGCCCTGCGCCGCGCCAAGAGCAAGGGCAAAAGGGGCTACGAGATCAAGGACAGCAGCGTCAGCATCTCGCTGGGCCTGATCAAGCTCGGCATGCTGGCCCTGTGCGCAGGCTATACCGGCTGGCTGTTTGCTTTCGTCTATGAACATCGCCTGTTCACGCTCTCGCCCCTCGTCTGGTGGACCTGGGTGCTGCTGTTCTTCGCCGACGACTTTACCTATTACTGGTATCACCGCAGCGCGCACCGTTGCCGCCTGTTCTGGATGGAGCACGTCAATCATCATTCCAGCGAGCACTACAACCTCAGTACTGCGCTGCGCCAGTCGACCCTGGGCCCGGCGTATACCTTCGTGTTCTACCTGCCGCTGGCCTTCGTCGGCTTTCACCCGCTGGCGATTGCGGTGCAATTCGGCATCAGCCTGATCTACCAGTACTGGATCCACACCGAGGCCATCGACCGCCTGGGCTTCCTCGAAAAGTTCATGAACACGCCCTCGCATCACCGCGGCCACCACGGCAGCAACGGCATCTACATCGACAAGAACTACGCTGGCATCCTCATTATCTGGGACAAGCTGTTCGGCACCTTCCAGGAAGAGCGCCGCGACGTCCCGGTGAAATACGGCCTGGTGCACGACCTCAAGACCTTCAGCCTGCCCACCGTGATTTTCCACGAGACCGCCTTCATGCTGCGCCAGGTCTGGAACGCCAAGGGCTGGCGCAACAAGCTGGGCTGGATTTTCGGCCCGCCGGAGTGGTCGCCGGACGGTCCGCAATATCCGCCGGATCACCCCTACTGGCAGACGCAAGCGGCCACCAAGGCAAGCTGAAATCGCCGGCATGCGGGCTCACACGATTGCAGGATTCGCCCGCACATTGCCGTCTGCTTCAATAAACCAGATTCCTCATACGGAAACGCCATGCGCTTCGACAATCAGGTGGTGATGATTACCGGCGCGGCCGGCTCTCTCGGCAAGGCGGTTGCCGCAGGCTTTGCTGCTGGTGGCGCCAGGCTGGCGCTGGCCGACGTCAGCGAGGCCGTGCTGCAACAAGCGTATCCCGGCACCGCCGACACACGCCTGCTGCTGCCGGCCAACCTGCTCGACTCTGCCTCGGCGCAGAATGCGGTTAACGCCGCGATGCAGAAGTTCGGCCGTCTCGACGCCCTCTGCAACATCGCCG
Organism: uncultured Comamonadaceae bacterium; assembly: GCA_937862875.1. Classification (GTDB taxonomy): domain Bacteria; phylum Pseudomonadota; class Gammaproteobacteria; order Burkholderiales; family Burkholderiaceae_C; genus Diaphorobacter_A. Next base: position 1,220 of record CALMCS010000926.1, on the reverse strand, counting down.
GCGGTTTCGCCATGGGCACCCCGGTGCATGCCACTGCGGCAGCCGACTGGCAAAAGATGCAGGACATCAACGTCGGCACCCTGCTCAATGCCGTGCGCGCCGCGGTACCGGCGATGCTGGCGGGCGGCGGCGGGAAGATTGTCAACGTCGGCGCTGGCGCCGGCCAGAAAGGCGTGGCGCAGATGGGGGCCTACAGCGCCTCGAAGAGCGCGGTGATCCGCATCACCGAAGCCATGGCCGGCGAACTGCGCGAGCAGAACATCAACGTCAACTGCGTGCTGCCGACGATCATCGACACGCCCGACAACCGCGGCGCCATGCCAGACGCCGATCCGAAGAAATGGGTCGCGCCGGGCGATCTGGCGGCAGTCATCACCTTCCTCTGCTCCGAGCAGGCGCGCGCGGTGCACGGCGTCGCGCTGCCGGTCGTGGGATTGAGCTGATGAGCGGCAAGACGCGCGAACAGCAGCTCGACGAACTGCTCGACAAGCAGGCGATTTACGAGCTGATCATGGCCTACTGCAACGCTGCCGACCGCCACGATCACGTCAAGATGCGTACGCTCTATCACGAGGATGCGATTGACGATCACGGCCACTTCGCCAAGGGCCTGGCGATGGAATTCATCGACAAGCTGCCGGAAATCCAGAAGGCCATGGAAATCCTGCATCACAACGTGACGACCGTGAACCTCAAGCTAGCCGGCGACCGCGCCGAGGGCGAGGTCGGGTATAGGAAGTTCAACCGCCCTTTTTTGCGAGTCTGGCAGGTAGGAAGCGGCCGCGCAAGCGCCGCTTTGGGCACAGATCGGGCACAGATCGGGGGTTCATGCGTGGGTTTTCGACATCGCGGGGCCACGCAGCGGCTCAGTGCGTAGCCATTTCTCACCGAATCCCGGCACAGGGCCGAGCGCAGCCCTGCGGGGTCGTGGCCGCATCGGATCGGACTCTGGCTTGGCTGCCGGCTGTGTGGCCGGCACCTCATCACGCGGCGGGCGGCGGGGCGCGCGCTGCGGGCCGGTAGTGCGCTTGCTCCAGCGCGCCGTGCTTCTCGAAGTGGGCGAGGATGGCGCGGATGGCGCGGATGGCGGTGGGTTCCTCGATGCTGGCGACGATCCGTACCGCGCCGCCGCAGTGGGCGCAGGTGGTGATGTCGATGGAAAAGACCCGCTTGAGCCGTTGCGCCCAGCTCATCGCACGGCGCTTCTGCTCGGGGCTGCG
>CALMCS010000925.1 GCA_937862875.1 uncultured Comamonadaceae bacterium | reverse complement strand
TTCAGATTGGTCATCACAAACGGCTTGAGCCCTTTGGGCGATGAACGCATGCGCTCCGTATCGCTGCGCATCACATCCAGATTGGCACCCACGTAAGGCGCAAGATCGGTCTTGTTGATAACAAAGAGATCGCTTTTGGTGATACCCGGCCCGCCCTTGCGTGGAATCTTCTCACCCGCTGCCACGTCGATCACATAGATCGTCAGATCACTCAACTCAGGGCTGAAGGTCGCAGCAAGATTGTCACCACCGGACTCGATGAAAACGATATCCGCATCCGGAAACTCACCCAGCATGCGGTCGATGGCTTCCAGGTTGATCGATGCATCCTCACGAATGGCAGTGTGCGGGCAACCGCCCGTCTCTACGCCCATGATGCGTTCCGCAGGCAGCGCGCCGCTCACCGTCAACAGGCGCTGATCTTCCTTGGTGTAAATGTCATTGGTGATCGCCACCAAGTCCCATTTTTCACGCATCGCCTTGCAGAGCATTTCGAGCAGCGTGGTCTTGCCGGAGCCGACCGGGCCGCCGATGCCTACGCGCAGCGGTGGGAGTTTCTTGGTGCGGTTGGGGATGTGGTGCATTGGAGAGGTCATGGTGTGGGTTCTTCTTCAAGAAAGCATTGGGCTACGGCATAGGTCGTCATGGGATATTTCTCAACTTCGAAAAATGCGCGTGTATTGCGACTCGTGGCGAGCCGACAGGATCGCCAGCATTGGAGAGAACGCGGTGCGTCCATCATTCGGTAGCTCCAGCGCATGTTCTACCGCCATGGGGATTTCTGCCGCCAAGCGCGCGAGAATCCGCTGGCCGGCGCTCTGCCCCAGCGGCACGGCCTTGATGGCGGCCTGAGTCATGTTCTCGGCCCAGCCGAAGGCATAGGCCAGCAGACACTCGCGCAGCGGTGCGAGCGTGAGCGCTGCGGCCAGTGCGTAAGCAACGGGATAGGTGGGGGTGCGGTTGGAGAGAATTGCCAACACTTCCACCTGTGCCGCGTTCTCCGGGGTTTGCGAATGCTGATTGCGCAGCCACACGGTGAGCGACTGGCCCATTTGCTCGCTTTGCAAGCGCAGCTCGCTGCTCTCGCGTGTCATCAACACCCATTCGTTCAACGATTGAACGCGCTCCATGTCATGGGCCCGCCATGCGGGAATCGCCTGCGCCAGAACCGCCATGTCGCTGCGCGACTGCGAGAGATGGAGTTGATCCACCAGCCATTGCGCGGCGGTGCTTTCATCTTCCACGCGCTCCGCATCAATCGCCGATTCAAGCCCTTCCGAATAGGAAAATCCGCCAATCGGCAACGCAGGCGAAGCCAGCCACATGAGTTGCAGCAGGCTGTGCGCGGAGAGCGACGTGGCAGGCGTGTTCATTGCAATCAGTCAGTGCCCATGATGGTGATGATGGTGGTGGTCATGCGCATCGCCGCCGTGTGAATGGCCGTGATGACTGTGCCCATCATTCGTCACATGGCCGCCGTATGCGCCACCTTCGGGTTCGAACGGCAGATCGGCTTCTACGACGGTCATATGCATGCTGCGCAACATGTCGGCCAGCACGTGATCGGGTTCGATCTTCAGATGATCGGGTTGCAACTCAATGGGCACATGGCGATTGCCGAGGTGGTATGCCGCGCGCATGAGATCAAACGGCGATCCGTGTACAGCGCATGCCGTGATGTGCAACACCTTCTGCGGCGCGGCGATCACGCGGATCAGCGAGCCGTCTTCTGCCACCAGCACATCGCCACCGCGTACCGCCTGGCCGCGTGGCAAGAAAATTGCCAACTCGCGGCCGGTGCTGTCGGTGGCTGCGAAGCGGCTTTTCTGGCGCACGTCCCAGTCGAGCTCGATGGTGGACGCGCGTTGCAGCAGCACGCG
>CALMCS010000924.1 GCA_937862875.1 uncultured Comamonadaceae bacterium | reverse complement strand
CCGGTCGGGTTGTGGACCACCGTGTTGAGGATGAAGAGCTTGGGTTTGTGCGCTGCGGCCAGGGATTGCAGCGCCACCAGATCGGGGCCGCCCGGCAGGCGCGGTACGCCAATCACGTTCACGCCCATGATCTTCAGTCGGCCAAAGATCAGAAACCAGGCGGGGTCTTCCACCAGGACCGTGTCGCCCGGTTGCAGGAAACAGCGAACAATCAGATCCAAGCCTTGGGTGACGCCGCCGACCGTCATCAGGTTGTGCACGGGGTGCGCGGGAACGTCCTGCGCCTGCAGTACGGACGCCAGGTGCTGGCGCAGCGGCAGGTAGCCCTGCGGCTGGCCATAGCCGAGCAAGGTGGATTCTGCCCGCGAGCCGCTGCGGGTGATGGCGCGCATGGCACCCGTGATCAGCCCATGGTCCATCCACGCGGTAGGAAGGCAGCCGGCGCTTCCCGTGCCGTCCCCACCTTCTTCAAAAATCCCGCGCAGCAAGTAAGCGGTATCGAACGCCAGCGGCTGAGCGACTGCCGGGCTCGGCAAAGTGGCGGGAGTGACGACCGGGCGCTGTGCCGCTACATAGAAGCCGCTGCCCCGGCGCGACTGCACCAGACCCGATGCGGCCAGCTTGTCGTAGGCCTGAACCACGGTGTCGCGACTGACGCCCGCGCTCTGGGCCAACGCGCGGACCGAGGGCAGGCGCATGCCGGCGCGCAGGCCGTGGTGGCGAATCAGGCCACCGAAGTGTTCGACCAATTGCTCCACCAGCCCGACGCTGCTGGAGCGCATCGGCTGCCAGCCCGAGTGGGTGCTGGTTGGCGTTGGGGCGGGTGGCGTCAATTGGGGGGTCGGCATGTACAAGAGACTCAGGTGTCAGGGTTGCGAAGGCAGGCCAGATTTTCAACTGGCATGACAAGGTGTACCGGTACTGTACTGTTGATGGGCCGTAGCATCAAGGCTTGTTTTCACCCGACCGATGCCCGCCATGTTTTCACTCTCTCTTCATCCTGAATCGACCTCGTTCCTGCTGCCGCTGGCGATGTTTGCCTTTGTCAGCTCGGTGACTCCCGGCCCCAACAACGTGATGTTGACCGCATCGGGTGCCACCTTTGGCTACCGCCGCAGCGTGCCGCACATGTTGGGCATCTGTCTGGGGGTGGTGGTCATGGTGCTGCTAATTGGCGCGGGGCTGGGCAAGCTGTTCGAGGCGCAGCCGCAGATCTACACCCTGCTCAAGTACGCGGGCGCGGCCTACCTGATCTGGCTGGCCTGGAAAATTGCGGGCGCGTCGGGTGTGGATCGCGGGCAGTCGGGCCATCAGCCGTTCAGCTTCTGGCAGGCGGCGGCGTTTCAATGGGTCAACCCCAAGGCCTGGATCATGGCGATCGGCGTGGTGGCCACCTACACGCCGCGCGAGGGTTTCTTTGCCAACCTGATCCTGTCGGCTCTGGTGCTGGGGCTGGTCAACTATCCCAGCATCAGTGTCTGGACGCTGTTTGGCAGTACGGTGGGCCGCGCGCTGCGAACCCCGCGCGCACTGCGCACCTTCAATGGCGTGATGGCCGGCTTGTTGTTGCTGTCGCTCTGGCCGTTGGTGGCAGAGCACGTGTGATGAGTCCCAACAGAACGAGCCCCAGAAGGGGCTCGTCTTGTTCACGCCAATCGAGGAGTGGCGCTTTGCTTTACGCGGCCAGTTGCGTCGCGTGGTGCTTCAGGTGGTCTTCCAGAAAGGTCTGGATGAAGTAGTAGCCGTGGTCATAACCCGGCTGCATGCGCAGCATGAGGGGCTGACCGACCTGCGCGCAGGCGGCTTCGAAAGCCTCTGGCAGCAGTTGCTTTTCCATCAGGAATTTGTCGGCCATGCCCTGGTCGACCAAAATGCCGTTCGGATACGGAGCCTGCTTTTGCGCGAGCATCAGGCGCGTCGCGTAGTGGGCGTCCCAGGCCTGCTGGTCTTAGCCCAGATAGCCCGAAACCGCCTTCTGGCCCCACGGGCAGTTGACCGGATTGGAAATGGGAGCGAAGGCAGACACGCTCTTGAACAGACCCGGGTGACGCAGCGCCAGCGTGAGCGCGCCGTGGCCGCCCATGGAGTGGCCGAAGATGCCGATGCGCGAGCCATCGATCGGCAGCTTGTCGGTGATGAGCGGCAGCAGCTCGGTCAGCAGGTAGCTTTCCATGCGCCAGTTCGTGGCCCAGGGTTGCTGTGTGGCGTCGAGGTAGAAGCCCGCGCCCACGCCAAAGTCCCAGGCATCGGATTCACCCGCCACCTTCGCACCGCGTGGGCTGGTGTCGGGCGCGATCAGGGCGATGCCCAACTCGTTGGCCAAGCGCTGCGCGCCGGCCTTGGTCATGAAGGTTTCTTCGGTGCAGGTCAGGCCGGCGAGGTACATCACCGCCGGCACTTTCTCGCCCATCAAGGCCTTGGTGGGAAGAAACACCGAGAACTTCATCGGCAAATTGATTTCGCGCGAGAAGTGCTCGTAGAAACGCTGCGCGCCGCCAAAGCAGGCGTGCGCGCTTTTCAGCTCCAGAATGGATGTCGACATGCGATGTTCCGATCAGTCCGCGAACTTGACCACGGAGCGGATCGACTTGCCTTCGTGCATCAGGTCGAAGGCTTCGTTGATTTTGTCGAGACCCATGGTGTGCGTGACGAACGGCTTGAGCTGGATCTTGCCGGCCATGGCGTCTTCCACCATGCCAGGCAATTCGCTGCGGCCCTTGACGCCACCGAAGGCCGAACCCAGCCACTTGCGGCCAGTCACCAACTGGAACGGACGGGTGGAGATTTCTTGCCCCGCACCGGCCACGCCGATGATGACCGACTGGCCCCAGCCGCGGTGGGCGCACTCCAGCGCCGCGCGCATCACACCCACGTTGCC
>CALMCS010000923.1 GCA_937862875.1 uncultured Comamonadaceae bacterium | reverse complement strand
CTTGGTGGCGGAGCCCGCACCGAACTCAACGAGCACCCTGTTGTGCCCCAGGAGTAGCGCGATCTCCCGGATGTACGTCGACAGAATTGTACGCTCGCAACGGGTTGGGTAGTACTGCGGCAACCGAGTGATGTCCTCGAACAGCTTTGACCCTTTTTGGTCGTAGAACCAGCGCGGAGGAATGGCTTTGTGAAGGCTCCCCATCCCACTAAGCACATCACGCAGAAGCCCGGGATAGGAGTTGGCGACGGGCGCTACTATGGGCGCAGAGAAGGAGGGGTTTCTCATCAAACGGAAAGGAAAATACTGACGCACACCATCATCATCCAGTCGATACGTCTAAAGGTGCGGGAATGGCTTTATGGCCGGAGGAAGGGCGAAGGCTACAACTACTGTGTCGCCATAACTATTGTTCTCCGATGACCCCACACGGGTCAACATGCCAATGTGTCCGGACGTCCGACAAAATGAGCCAGGAAACCTGAAGTGGGTCGTTCATTGGCGGCGGGACTGATCAACCGTTGGCCTTTATCGTCCATACGTATGCGTCCACGGCCAGCGTCTGATAGTCCGGAAAACGTTCCCTATCGTCTGCGCAAGGCCTGTAGTTCGCGCAGTTCCCAACAAAAATCTATTCCAGGCACTACATTAGAACGACTCTTACGTAGAGAGGGGTCACTAATTCAGGCGGAGGAGTGGGACGCAATAGTAGTGGCGCGGGTCAAGCTGGCCCTGCTCTATCGGCGCGTCTGTCGCGAGCAGTCAAACGCGTGGCACTGATCGAACGTCACAGTGTGGGAGACTCTTGCGTCAATACTGGGTGTACACCTGGCAAGACGCGAATTGCTAGCATTGGTCTTGCTCACCCGCGCGCACGTGCTCGGAGTAAGCCTCGGAGGGAGTCCGCAAACAGATTGCGGCAAGGGTATTCAGCGCGTCCCGTCAATCTCGGAACTGAAGCCCGCTTGCATACGTTCAGTGACCACTCCAAGTAATTCGACCTGAGATGGTGCTCGAAGTTGATTTCATTGCCTTCAAAGAATAAGCCTGCGCGCGTGCGCCGCCACAGTCTGGCGCGCGGGGCCGATCTGAGCATCTACCTAAATTCACGCTGGAGGCATTGACATGAAAGCCACATGGAACGGCGCGTTGATTGCGCAGAGCGACGACACGGTGGTCGTTGAGGGGAAGCACTACTTTCCCGACAGTTCGCTGAACCGCGAATATGTCACCTTGAGCGACCACAAGAGCAGTTGCCCTTGGAAGGGCCTAGCCAGCTACTACTCACTCATCGTGAATGGCGAGACCAATCCGGATTCGGTCTGGTACTACCCCAACCCAAAGCCTGGGGCTGAAATGGTGAAAGATCGAGTCGCATTCTGGAAAGGCGTGAAGATCGAAGCGTAGGACAGCTGTACGAGGCCTTGTTCACTGAAGTGGGCTAGGTGCTTCAGGCGCGAGGTATGAACTTTGGCGAGGTCACGTGTTCAGTGCAGCTGTAGGGCCAGGCATCGTGTCAGTGATGGGGACGGACGCCGTTTCCCTTTCCTGCTTTCACGTGCGGCTGCAAGCTCCGCGTTGCTCGCACAAGGTATGCCCTGTTGCGATGACTCGTTGAATGCGGGCAGTAACTCACACCCCTTTTGGTAGTCCGGCTTCACCTGGTGGCGAACTCGCACCAGCACCGCCTGCAAAAACTGCGGCGCTGTCAGCTGTGGATGCAGGTCGGTAGCAACTACGAATCAAATCCTACCCCCACCGGCCAGATCACTCTGACCCTGGCTACCCTGCGCCTCGCCTGGTCGGATCACACTGCAGCACTGGCCTCGGGCAGCTTGGCAATCACCTTGATCTCGAACTGGAACCCATACAGCCAGGTCACGCCAAGAGCTGTGAGCGTGGGGTGCGGAGCATCACCCCAGTATTCCCCCACCACCTCCCAAATGGTTTCGAACTTCGACTCGGGATCGACGATGAACACGGTCACGTCGACCACGTCCTTGAACGTGCAGCCGGCGGCCGAAAGGATGGCGTCAAGGTTGTCGAACGCGAGGCGCACCTGGGCTTGCAACTCGGGTTCGGGAGAGCCATCGGGCTGGCTGCCCACTTGGCCCGAGACGAACAGAAAACCGTTAGACCGGATCGCTGGCGAGTAGCGGTTCTTTTCATAGAGCGCCTGACGGCCGGCGGGAAAAACAACATCACGTGCAGACATGAAATACCTATTTGTTGGTGGGAAAGAATTGACTCTAGGCGATCACCACCTTCGGATAAACAAGCAAGTCGCACAATGACTTTGTGCGATTTCCAAACAATAGCCCTAATGTGAGGATCTCTGATGGACAGATTCAATGCAATGCAGGCCTTTGCCCGCGTGGTGGAGGCCGGCAGTTTCACCAAGGCAGCGCAGACGCTGCACATGAGCAAGACCACCGTGACGCAACTGGTGCAGCAGCTGGAGGCGCGGCTGCGCGTGAAGCTGCTGAACCGCACAACGCGCCAGGTGAAGGTGACGGCAGATGGCGCCACCTACTACGAGCGCGTGGTGCGCCTGCTGGCCGACATGGAAGACGCAGACACCAGCCTCTCCAGCGCTGTAGCCTCGCCCCGTGGGCGCTTGCGTGTGGACGTGCCCAGCCCACTGGCCCGCATGATCCTAATGCCAGCCCTACCGGAGTTTCACGCGCGCTATCCGGAGATCCAGCTGTACATCGGCGTGAGCGACCGCATGGTGGACCTCATAGGTGACAACGTGGACTGCGTGCTGCGCGGCGGCGAGATCACCGATCCGTCACTTATCGCCCGCCACGTCGGAAACCTCGCTCTAGGTGTTTATGCAGCACCGGCCTACCTGCAGCGCGCCGGCACGCCGCTGCAC
>CALMCS010000922.1 GCA_937862875.1 uncultured Comamonadaceae bacterium | reverse complement strand
ACGCTGATCGTCATCAGCCATGACCGCGAATTCCTCGATGCCGTGACCACCGTCACGCTGCAGATCGAAAGCGCCAACCTGAACCGCTACGGCGGCAACTATTCCAAGTTCGAAGAACTGCGCGCTCAGCAGCTCGAACTGCAGCAATCGTCGTTCTCGCGCCAGCAAGACAAGATTGCTCACCTGCAGAAGTTCATTGACCGCTTCAAGGCCAAGGCTTCGAAGGCCAAGCAGGCCCAGAGCCGCGTGAAGGCCCTCGAGCGCATGGAGAAAATCGCTCCGGTGCTGGCCGAAGCCGATTTCACCTTCGAATTCAAGGAACCGGCGAATCTGCCGAATCCCATGCTGGCGATTTCCGACGCCGCCTTCGGTTACAAGTCCGAAGACGGTTCGCAGACCACCATCTTGCAGAACGTCAGCCGCTCCGTGCTGGCTGGTCAGCGCATCGGTATTCTGGGCGCCAACGGCCAAGGTAAGTCGACGCTGGTGAAGACCATCGCGCGCGAAATGTCGCAGCTCGCCGGTAGCGTCACCGAAGGCAAGGGCCTCAATATCGGCTACTTCGCTCAGCAGGAACTCGACGTGCTGCGCCCGGCCGATTCGCCGCTCGAGCACATGATTCGCCTCGCCAGGGAAATGGGCCCCAACTCCAAGGAGCCTTCCCGCGAGCAGGATCTGCGCAGCTATCTGGGCAGCTTCAACTTCACGGGCGACATGGTCAAGCAAGCCGTGGGCACCATGAGCGGTGGCGAAAAGGCCCGCCTCGTGTTGTCCATGATCGTTTGGCAGCGCCCCAACCTGCTGCTGCTGGACGAGCCAACCAATCACTTGGACTTGGCCACGCGTGAAGCGCTGTCGATGGCGCTCAACAGCTTTGACGGCACCGTCATGCTGGTCAGCCACGATCGCGCCTTGCTGCGTGCCGTGTGTGAAGACTTCTGGATGGTCGGTCGCGGCAAGGTCGAACCCTTCGACGGCGATCTGGACGACTACCAGCGCTACCTGCTCGACGAATCCAAGCGCCTGCGCGAGCAAGCCAAGCAGATTCAGGCCCAGGTGGCAGCCCAGCCGGTCGTGGCAGTGGCGGCCCCCGTGGTCGAAGAAGCCGCACCCGTTGCGGCCAGCCAGGCTGACAACGCCTCCGGTGGTTCTTTTGACTCCCGCGAGCAACGCAAACTCAACGCTGCTGCACGTCAGCAATTGAGCGAAAAGACCAAGCCTTTCAAGAAAGAGCTGGAGCAGATCGACAAGCGCATGCCGCAACTCGCCGCTGAGCGCGCTCAGTTGGAAGAGAAGCTGGCAAAGCCCGGCCTGTCGGGCGGCGACATCGCCGAAGCCGGCAAGCAGCTCAAGGCCGTGAACTCCACGGTCGAGCAGCTGGAAGAACGCTGGTTGGAATTGTCCGAGCAGATCGAAGCGCTGCAGCAAGAGGCTGGCGTAGCGGCTTGATGAGGTGATGTAATGTGGCGTTGCGCAGCGGCTGATGTCCCATCAAGCCCTGCCGCAATGCCACACACCATCCATGCGATCGGGTTCTGCCATGAATCTGATCGCTGGTGGGCATGCAGCTAACGGGCGCACCAGCGTCCCAACGGAGGCAAACGATGACCAAGGTTCGCGTCAACGGCTTCACCATCTCTCTGGACGGCTACGGCGCCGGCCCGGATCAGGACATCGATCACCCACTGGGTATTGGCGGAGGCGACCTCCACCAATGGATGCTTTCCACACGCACATTCCAGCAAACCCACTTCGGCAAAGACGGCGGCACCACCGGCATTGACGATGATTTTGCGGCGCGCAGCTTTCTGAACGTCGGTGCCTGGATTCTCGGAAGAAACATGTTCGGCCCCGTCCGTGGCAACTGGCCGGACGACCACTGGAAAGGCTGGTGGGGTGACAACCCGCCGTACCACGTTCCGGTTTTCATCCTGACCCACCATGCGCGTGCACCCATCGAGATGGAGGGCGGCACTACTTTTCACTTCATCACCGGCGGCATCCACGAAGCCCTCCAGCTCGCACGCGCTGCTGCTGGGGATAAGGACGTGCGCATTGGCGGTGGCGCAGACACGATCCGCCAGTATCTGCGCGAGGGGCTCATCGATGAGCTGCACATCGCCATCTCACCTGTACTCCTGGGCCGCGGCGAATCTCTGCTCAACGGAGTCGACACGCGCGCTCTGGGCTACGAATGCGTTGAGTTCGTGGCGTCGGAGAAGGCTACTCACGTCGTTTTGCGGCGTCAGGGACACTCGACGTAGCTCTCTCAAAGCTCCGTATCTCCCTCGAAATACGCAAGCAAATGTACTGTGTTGAATTGAAATGTGAACAGATTTCTCCAATTCACGCCGTATTTCATAGCCGGATCCGAGATTGAAGAACTCTTTCAACTGATTGTTTTCAAAGGGCTTTTTCCGGCCACGGGCGCAGCACCTGCGGTACGCGTTGACAGCCCATGCTTTCTTTGCAAATTCTTTCGACTTGATGTCAACGCAAAGGTGGTCTCAACCATTGTTGGTACATCTAAGGAGTTTTTTGCATGACCTACACTGCTATCCTCGCTGCCTGGCCTGATGACGAACGTGATCGCAAGCGCGCACCGGCTCAGTTCTAATTACCGCTCGATTGGTGCCCTTTCCTTTCGCATCACCGCCAATCGACCCACCTCCGCGCATACTGGCTAGGCGTCCACCGCCAGCCCTGATGCGATCAACGAACCCCGCCACGGCGGGGTTTCGTTTTGGGGGACGCACTTGCTGGGATCACGGCATCTGCTGTGCCGCGTGCTTCACCCTCAGAATCTCGACCATCCGCTCCTCGAGCCGCACTCGGTAGAACACGATGTAGTTCGGATGCACCACCAGCTCTCGCAACCAGTCGGGCAACCCTGGCCTCCCCTTGCGACCTAATTCCGGATGCTGAGCCAGCGCTTGGGTCTTGTCGCGCAGCTCCTGCGCAAAGCTTTTGGCCCGGGTTGGGTTGTCTTTGCCGATATAGCGAACGATGCCGCGCAAATCATCGCGGGCCGTAGCCCGCCATTCGATGCGGAACAGCGTATCTGTCATCCGCGCTGATTCGTGGACCACGCTGCAATCTCGGCATCCATCTCATCCATGACGTCTTCGTGCGGGATGTTCGGCCGTGGATCGTCAAGAGACGTCTGGATCTCGCTCGCCAGCCATTGGTTATAAGCAGCGGCCTCATGGGCCTGGCGCATCGCCAGAGCGCGGTTGTCACGGTTCTGCGTGACTTCCTTTTGGTCGGGGTTCCAATGGGTGGCGTCCAGCTGCACGACGGAGATGCCCATGTCACGCAATACGAGCAGTGCCGAATTGGGACTGCCGAAACGGCGCGGTTCGGTGCTCCGGGCCTTGGCCAGGATGGCATCCTGGCCGTTGAGGGTAGATATTTCCATATAAAAACCGCTGCCTTCCGCTTTCAGGGTGACTCCGACCACTCCCCCGGCGTTCGCTGTGGCACGCAGTTGTTCCAGCGTGATGCTTTGCATGGTTCGCTCCTTTATAGGTCAAGCGCAGTTGCATTAAGCAATTCTGCACAACCTATGGAACTCTTGCAATATCAGGATGTGGAACGCGGGGCTTGTTGTTTGGATTTTGGGGACGAGCGCGCAGTATCTCGCCACTGAAGGAGTGCGCGTTTGCGGCAAATCACGTGCCCCCAAAGTGACTCATTGGCGTTGTTGAGTCTCGATCCCCCGCGGATCGAACGGTTCAAGCCAGCGATTCAGACATGCAGGCCGGCCGCGGCAGCCATGGTGACGAGCGCGTCGAGACCAAACAGGTTGACCTTGCCGCGTTTCAAATCAGACACCAGCGCCTGGCTTACACCAAAGAGCTTGGCGACTTCGGCCTGGCTCAAGTCGGTGCGCTCGAGATACCGTTTCAAAGCGCTGACGAGATGGGCGCGCAATATTCTTCTCTCCGCCTCTTCGCGCGTTTCTTCCATCACGTCCGAGAGGCCAGCGAATGTTGGATGTGGCATTTTTTGAATATCTTTCAACACGGCCCGATATCGTGGCGCGGGCTTGGTTAAACATCTCCTGAGGCCTTCAATGCACCTCTAGCTAAAGCGACATCGGTTTCAGAGATTTCCCTCCTTGGGATGGAAGATTTGACAGACTGGAAATCAACAGGAGAAATGTTACATCATGT
>CALMCS010000921.1 GCA_937862875.1 uncultured Comamonadaceae bacterium | reverse complement strand
ACTGGGACATCAGCCGCGACGCGCCCTACTTCGGCATCGAGATCCCCGATGCGCCGGGCAAGTATTTCTACGTGTGGCTCGATGCGCCCGTGGGCTACCTCGCGTCGCTCAAGAACCTGCTGGAAAAGCGCGGCGAAAGCTACGACGCCTACATGGCCGACCCGCTGCTTGAGCAGTACCACTTCATCGGCAAGGACATCGTCACCTTCCACACCCTGTTCTGGCCCGCCATGCTGCACTTCAGCGGCCGCAAGACGCCCAACAGCGTGTTCGTGCACGGCTTCCTCACCGTGAACAACGGCGAGAAGATGAGCAAGAGCCGCGGCACCGGCCTGGACCCGCTCAAGTACCTCAGCCTGGGCCTGAACGCCGAGTGGCTGCGCTACTACCTGGCGGCCAAGCTCAACGGCCGTAACGAGGACATCGACTTCAACGCGGACGACTTCGTGGCGCGGGTGAACAGCGACCTGGTCGGCAAGTACATCAACATCGCGAGCCGCGCGGCGGGCTTCATCGGCAAGCGCTTCGGCGGAAAGCTCGGCACGGTATCGGCCGACGGGGCGGAGCTCATCGCGCTGCTGCGCGGCGAGGCCGAAACCATCAACGCTTCCTACGAAGCACGCGACACGGCGCGCGCGCTGCGCGACGTGATGGCGCTGGCCGACAAGGTGAACGAATACGTCGACGCCAACAAGCCCTGGGAGCTCGCGAAGAAGGAAGGCATGGAAGCCCGGCTGCACGATGTGTGCACCGTGTGCATCGAGGCTTTCCGCCTGCTCACGCTCTACCTCAAGCCCGTGCTGCCGGCGCTGGCCGCCAACGTCGAAGCCTTCCTCCAGACCGAGGCGCTGGCCTGGCCCGACGCCGCCGCGCCGCTGCCGGCCGGCCACGCCATCGGCGACTACAAGCACCTGATGCAGCGCGTGGACGCCAAGGTGCTGGAGCAGCTCTTCGAGCCAAATGAGCCCGCAGCGCCCGTCCCACCTGCGGGAGCAGCTATCAAAACCATAGCAGATCAGGCAGCCGACGGCGCCGTGCTCCCCGGCGGCGAAGCCATCGCGCCGACCATCACGATCGACGATTTCGCCAGGATCGACCTGCGCCTCGCGAAGATCGTCGACTGCCAGAAGGTCGACGGCTCGACCAAGCTGCTGCAGCTCACGCTCGATGCCGGCGAAGGCCGCATGCGCAATGTGTTCAGCGGCATCGCGAGCGCCTACCAGCCCGAGCAGCTCGTGGGCAAGCTCACCGTGCTGGTCGCCAACCTCGCGCCGCGCAAGATGAAGTTCGGCGTGAGCGAAGGCATGGTGCTCGCCGCCAGCCACGCCGACGAAAAGGCGAACCCCGGCATCCACGTGCTCGAACCCTGGCCGGGCGCGACGCCGGGCATGCGGGTGCGCTGATGCGGCTTCGCCGCGCCGCGCTCGCCCTCTTGGTGGTGGCGTGCGGCGCGCCGCTGGCCGGCTGCGTGGTGGTCTCGGTGGCGGGCACCGCGGCGGGCCTGGCGGTCGATGCGGGCGTGGGCGCCGTCAAGCTGACGGGCAAGGCCGTGGGCGCCGCGGTGAATGCCGCCAGCAGCAGCAGCAGCAGCAGCAGCAGCGACGACGGCAGCGGCATCGGCATCCGCTTTCGGGAACCGACCGCCGCCGACCGCGAGAAGCGGCGACTCGCCGAACAGCAGGCCGAAGAGGAAGACCGAAGAGACCGAGAAGACCGGGAAGGCCGCCAGCGCTAGGGCAGCGCGAAGGCCATCACATGGTCGCCGCGCTTCGAGCCCAGCGCGCCGTGGCCGCCCACCGCGAGCACCACGATCTGCCTTCCACCCACCTCGAAGATCGAGGGCGTGGCGTCGATGTCCTCGTGCCCAGCAACCTGAGCTACAGCTTCGTCAACGACAAGGACGGCAAGGCGCGCCAGGAGCAGCTCAGGCAGATGCTCGCCGGCCCGGCCGAGGCGCGCCAGGACCTGCTCACCGAGCAGGAATTCGACCTGCTGCGCGTGGTCTACGAGAAGCCGCTGCGCGACATGGGCAAGGCCCTGCTCGACCAGCTGATGTCGAGCGGCCTGTCCAAGGACTCGAAGACCGGCATCCAGCTGCGCCCCGCCCAATTGCAGGCGCTGAACGCCCTGATGCGCGCGGGCGAGCCGGTGCAGGTGCCCTTCGATCTCGTCAGCCTGCGCCAGGTCGATGGCTTCAAGGAGCGCCAGCGCATCACCAATATCCGCGTCACCAGACTGCGCTGCCGCCGTGCAGGCGCTGAACTGCCAAGCAAGCTGAGCTTCAGGTTCGACCAGGAGGGCAAGTCCCTGGTGCGTGCCGACGGGCGCATCTATGCCTTCGAGTCGGAAGGTGCCGGCAGCAGCGGCTCGGGCGTCTGCTTCGAGACCTTCGGCGGCGGCTGGCGCAGCGAGGGCGAGGACCTCGTGCTCACCGCGGCCGAGCTCGAGCAGCCGGCGCCGTCGACCGAGCGCCATCTGCTGGCCCAGCTGCTGGCCGGCGACAAGGACCCGAATGCACCGAAGCTGTCCCAGTTGTCCGAGTTCCAGCCCGGTGCCCTGACCGAGTTCATGCTGACCGTGGTCGCGGCGCCGGCCGGAGCGGCGGTCGAACTGCTCGAGGTCGAGCTCGTCGTCACGACCGAGGGCACGGACGCACCGCGGGACGAGTGGCTGGTCTGCGTCACGGCCGACGTGCCGGGCATGGTGCCCATCCGCATAAGCAAGCCCGACCGCGCCGGCCACCGGGGCGGGCTGGGCCGCTACATCGGCGTTTTCCGGCGTGCCGACGAAGCGGTCGAGGTCAGTGTAGAGCCGGAATTTGGTGCCTTAAAGCACCAGGGATGGCTCGTCGATGGCAAGCCGGTTACGGAGAAGTCGATCACGGTCAAGAAGAACACATTCCTCGTCGCCCGGTATGCATCTGGCGGGGACTCAACGCTCTGACGAAGGCTGGTCGCAGGTGCGGCGGCAAATAAATTTCGGTAGCAACGGTGACTGCCCCATCGGCTGATTCGCACACCGTGCCGGCAAGCAGGCCCCGCTTGGTGGCCACCGGCGTGAATCCAGCCTGCAATTTGACAATCTCTAGGAGAACTTCATGGCGAAATGGGACGATGGTGCAATAGCCGGCCTGCGCGAACTGCAGACCGCAACCAATTCCTCGGATGCTGATGTGCAGGCACTACGCCTGCAGATCGGAGACTGGGCAGAACAAAATCCTGATGCGAGGCAGGACTTTGCATTCGCGCCCCTGCGGATGCGCAATGCCAGGGTCAATGCAAGGACTTCGGGCGGCTGGATCACTCAGATCGACTTCGGCGAAGTCTAAGGCTACGCTGAACAAGTAGCGTCTGGCGCCGACATGAGGCAGGTGGGACTGCGATTTTGTGTGCTCGACCAGTTTGCCCGCCCCTCATGGGCGTTTCGCGGGTCTTTTGATCCGTCCACCGACACGCCGCCGTGCAGCACGCCCGCAGGCTGGCGCGTGCGCGCATCGACCGGCATGCGGCCCCTCAAATAGTCGTCGCCTCCAGCATCTCGATGCAAGGTCAAGAAAGGCCTGTTCCCCTGGGCCGCCTCCGGCCGTGCCATTGCCAA
>CALMCS010000920.1 GCA_937862875.1 uncultured Comamonadaceae bacterium | reverse complement strand
GGATGTTCTGGCCGTGGCTGGACTTCGTGTTCACCCGTCAGCATGCGCTGGAGCGAGAGGACTTGATCGGCTACGCCGCCGAGCTGGGTCTTGACATCGATCGGTTCATCGCGGATCTCGACAGTCCCGCAGTGATAGAGCGTGTCGAGCGTGACCTCGTCAGCGCGGTCGCCAGCGGTGCGCACGTCACTCCTACGTTCTTCATCCAGGGTCGTCGTCTGCTCGGCAGTTACGACGCCCGCACTCTCACCGCAGTGCTCGAAGCCAGTCGCCGCGGCCCTCGCACTCAGGAAGTCCCGTCCTGAGCGGGGCGAACTACAGGATAAGAACATGCCAAGCAATTCTTTCGGTGAATCCTCTTGTACCGCTGCGGCCAGCGGCCTCGTGCAGGTGCGTGGCGCGCGCGAGAACAACCTCAAAGAGGTGGACGTCTCTATCCCGCGGAATGCGCTGGTGGTGTTCTCGGGTGTCTCCGGCTCCGGGAAGTCCTCGCTGGCCTTCGGCACCATCTATGCCGAGGCACAGCGACGCTATTTTGAGTCGGTGGCCCCCTATGCACGGCGCCTGATCGACCAGGCGGGCGTGCCGGACGTAGATGCGATCGACGGCCTGCCACCAGCGGTGGCGCTGCAGCAGCAGCGGGGGTCCAGCAATGCGCGTTCCTCCGTGGGCAGTGTGACCACCCTGTCCAGCCTGGTGCGGATGATGTATTCGCGCGCCGGCACCTATCCCGCCAACCAGCCAATGCTGTACGCCGAGGATTTTTCGCCGAACACGCCGCAGGGGGCGTGCCCGGCCTGCCACGGCTTGGGTCATGTGTACGAGGTGACCGAGGCGCTCATGGTGCCCGACCCCTCCCTGAGCATCCGTGAGCGGGCGATTGCTTCCTGGCCACCCGCCTGGCAGGGCCAGAACCTGCGCGACATCCTGGTCAGCATGGGCTACGACGTTGACCGGCCGTGGAAGGACCTGCCGAAAAAGGATCGCGACTGGATTCTGTTCACCGAGGAAACACCAACGGTGCCGGTGTACGCCGGTTTCACGCCTGCCGAAACCCGCTCCGCGCTCAAACGCAAGATGGAGCCGAGCTACATGGGCACCTTCACCGGCGCCCGGCGGTATGTGTTGCACACCTTCGCCAATACCCAGAGCGCGCTGATGAGAAAGCGCGTATCCCGGTTCATGGAGGGCAAACCGTGCCCTACCTGCCACGGCAAGAGGCTCAAGCCCGAAGCGCTGTCGGTCACCTTCGCTGGGGTGGACATCGGCGCGTTTATGCAGATGCCGCTGGACCACTTGGCGGCATTGCTCGAACCCATCGCACAGGGCGATTTCCGCGCCCATGCAGCGGGTGCGGCTACGGACAAGGAAGCGACCCGGCGCGAGCGTGCCGAACGCGCTGCCACCGGCCATGCGGTCCATGCGGTATCGCCCGACGTGCGCCATACCTCCGCGCTGTCGGAAGAAAAGCGCCTCGCCGCACAGCGCCTGGCTGGAGGTGTGATGGCGCGCCTGCGCCAACTGCGCGAGCTAGGCCTGGGCTACCTGACGCTGGACCGGGCCACGCCGACGCTTTCGGCCGGCGAGTTGCAACGCTTGCGGTTGGCCACGCAATTAAGTTCCCTGCTGTTCGGCGTCGTGTACGTACTCGACGAACCCTCGGCGGGCCTGCATCCCTCCGACAGCCAGGCCCTGTACGATGCACTCGACCGGCTGCGCGACGCGGGCAACTCGGTGTTTGTGGTGGAGCACGATCTGGACCTGATGCGCCGCGCGCAATGGCTCGTGGATGTCGGGCCGGATGCCGGGGAGCGTGGCGGCCGCGTGCTCTACAGCGGCGAGCCGGATGGCCTGCGCAAGATTGCCGAATCGCGTACTGCACGTTACCTGTTTGACGAAATTCCCGCACCCGGAAGCCGAGCACGCGAAGCGACCGGCTGGTTGGAGCTGCAGGGCATCCACCGCCATAACCTGCATGGCGTGGATGCGCGCATTCCGCTGGGCGTGCTGACAGCCGTTACCGGCATCTCTGGCTCCGGCAAATCCAGCCTCATCGCGCAGGCCCTGCCGGAATTGATGCTGCTGCACCTGGGCCACGAGCCTGAAGACGATGCCGCCGAAAGCGCCACCAGCGAAGGGCCGGCAGTGGTCGAAGCGACCGGCGGCCATCTGGCGGGCGACGTGGACGCCATACAGCGCCTGGTGCAGGTGGACCAGAAGCCGATCGGGCGCACGCCGCGGTCGAACCTGGCTACCTACACGGGTCTGTTCGACCATGTGCGCAAGCTGTTCGCCGCCACGCCCGATGCTCGACGCCGCCGCTATGATGCCGGACGGTTCTCGTTCAACG
>CALMCS010000919.1 GCA_937862875.1 uncultured Comamonadaceae bacterium | reverse complement strand
CGTGATGCCCGCCGAAGAACTCATGGCAACGCTCACGCGAGAGCTGCGCGCCTTACGGGCTTGAAGACCTGCGCGCCGAATCAGTCCCACCAGCGCGTTTTTTCGCGTGTGTGGCGCTGTTTGAATCGCAGGTAGACGTTGTCATTTGACTCGCGCTGCAGCCGCTCGAAAATTTCCATCACGACTGCGCCCAACGGGTGCAACTGGCACACCGCTTCAAGCCGCCAGCGCATGTTGCGCAGCGTGTCGTCGGTGCCGGGAATGAAGCCGGCGATGCCGTCAAAGAGCCCCACGCGATGGGACCACAGCGCGCCCAGCGCCTCGGGCTGATCGGGCGTTTCGGCATTCACGCCGAGGATGAAGCGCTCGGTCTCGGCGAGCTTGACCGTGTTCGCCAGCAGCGGCCCATTCATCAGGACGGCACGCATCACGGGGTCGGTGTCGTGGTCGATGAAGGTGTCGCAGGCCGAGATCAGCCAGCGCAGATCGAGGTGCTTCACCAGAAAGTCGCGCTGCGACAGCCACATGCGTTTGAAGCGTTCGTAATTGGCGGCGACGTCCGCATCGCGCCGCATCAGCACGATCAGCATGGCGTGTTGGTACAGCAGCTCGGACTGCCCGATGAATTCGCGCCGCACCTTGGCCAGATGTTCGCTCAGATCCACCGATGCGCCATGCGCGTATTGGGCCTGCTCGTCGCCGGTGATGATCTGGTCGCGGAGCGCCGACAGGTCCTGCGCGTCCAATTGCTGCACATGCTCGTCCGCGCCCTGGCGGCGGCGATGCCGGCTGAACGAAAACCACTTCTCAAAAGCTGACTTGCGACGATGAATCATGTATGCCTCAAACAATAGCATGCCCCGCAAACGCTGCGCGGAGCCTCGTTTTCGCTTGCAGGAGAGCCCTTCTGCATGGCTCTCAGGTTCCCAAAAATCGACCCAGGATGCTGTCGGGTCGCACCAATTTTCGCTGCATGTACAGCTCGAGCCGCTTGCGGTCGGGCTTGCGCAATTTCACCATCGGCGGCAGCACGCTGGCGGCCGGGCGCATCATCAGTTGCACCTTGAGATTCGCACGATTCCAGCCGCCGGCCGCGTGATAGAAAAACGGGCCGTCTTCCGCACGACCGAGCGCGAGGCGATACCCGCCGCGCGTGCGCAGCACGTATTGCAGGGCCAGATGCATGCTCAGATATTCGGGTGAAAAAATGCGCTGCAGCAACTGGTCGTAAATGCCTTCCGCGCGCAGCATCTCGATGTAGCGCTGGTTGCTGCCCGTGACCACCCGCGAGGTGAACTCGTGGTGCAGGTCCTGAATGAAGCGACTGCCCGGCGGCGCGGCCATGAACCAGTTTTCCACCACGGGATACGCCGCATCGCTGGTGAATTGGTCGAGATAGAAACCAACGTAGTCACTCTGCGTGCGCGCCTGGGTGTCGATCACCCACTCCAGCGAGGTGGTGAGAATGGTGCTCGCATCGAGCCAGATGCCGCCATGTCGCCGGAGCAGTTCCACGCGAATCCAATCGGCACGCTTGGGGGCCGAGGCCTCGAGCAAGGGCTCTGGAATGGTGTCCAGATACTGCAACACGCTCTGGTCATTCAGAATGCGGATCTCGAAGCCGGGACACATGCTCGACCAGTTGGCGAAGCAGCGCTGAATCAGATCGGGCTGGGTCGCACCGGCCCAGAAGGCCCAGATGATGCGCGGAATGGTCTGCGCCGTTCGCGTCGCGGGCTCAGGCGCTGAAGAAGGAATGTCGTAGATCTTGAGCGGCTGATCGACATAGTTCTGCACGGGTTGGTTGCGCAGTTTCTGCCAGCCAAAAATCACACGGGCGAGCAGCAACTCGCCCTTGTCGCGCAGTGGAATGTCGGTCTTGTGGGGCTGACTCATGCTTTCTCGCTCTCACGCAACCAACGCTGCAGTTTGCTGCGCCGCAGCCACCAGCCGCGCGCCAGATAGGCCTTGCACAGGGCCTCGGGCGTGAGCGGCGATGAATTCAAAAAATGCGTCTTGATGCGCTTCACCGTCTCGTGCCGCTCGGCGGTCACGCCGCCCGTGGAGTCGAGAAAGCGCATCGCCCCGATGAAGTTGCGCGCGCTCTGGTGCGCCAGCGCCAATTGCACCTGCGCGTGGCCCGCGCAGTCACTTGTCTGGAGCGCCGCACGGAACGCCTCCAGCGAACGCGCCTGATCGAGCGCCTTGCCCAGATTCGGCGTCGCCAGAATGCTGTTGCCGCGCTGCCGATACGCCACCCAGGGCTGATCCGCGTAATAGAAACTCGAGGCGCGCAGCATCATCAACGGCATGGTCGCCATGTCCTCGAAATACTGTCCCACCGGAAAGCGCAGGTCGTCGCCCCAGAGGCTGCGCCGTGAAATCTTCGACCACGCATGCAGCTCGCCCGGCATCAGCACATCGGCCAACACCTGGCAGCGATCGCTCAACACACGCCGTGCGGGGCCGGCAAAACTGCTGCGGTGCAACTCGCCGCGCAGGCGGTGCTTGAAGCGCGGCTTTTCGCGCCAGACCTGAAAGTCGCACAACACCACGTCGGGCTTGTGGGCGGTCACGATCTGCTGCAGCGACGCGATGCTGCCCGGGAGCAGTTTGTCGTCCGAATCCAGAAACCAGAGATAGTCGCCCTGCGCCGCATCGATCATCGAATTGCGCGCCGCACTCAGGCCCTGGTTTTTCGCGTGCTCCATGAGCCGCAACCGTCCGGGCCAGCGCTGCGCCAATTGCTGCATGAGCGCGGGCGAACCATCGGTGGAGCAGTCGTTCAGGACCAGCACCTCCACGCCCTGGGATTGCGGCGATTGTGCGGTTTGCTCCATCACGGAGGCGAGGCACTCCTCCAGATAGGGCTCCACGTTGTAGACCGGCACCAGAATGCTGAGCCAGGGTGCGTTCGTCATAGTTGAGAAAAATCCTTGTTCTGACCCACCATGATCTGCTGGAACAGCGCTTCGTAGCGCGAGATCATGCGCTCCAGGGTGTAGAGCGTGTGGGCGTCCTGCTGTCCCGCAGCGGCCAGGCGTTCACCGTCCTCCGGGTGCGTCAGCACATGCTCGATCGCATCGGCCAGCGACTGCACGTTTTCATGCTCGACCAGCAGGCCGTTGCGCTCATGATCGATCACCTCCTGCACCCCCGGCGCACGCGTGCCGATCGCCGTGCAGCCCGCGGCCATGCCCTCGATCAGCGACAGCGGCATGCCTTCGTAGTGCGTCGAGAGCATGCAGATCTGGTGCTTCATCAGCAGCCCGGGCACGTCTTTGTGGTGCCCCAGAAATTCGACTTGGTCGGTCAGCTGCAACTGCTCGCTGAGCTTGCGCGCATTCTTCTGCGCGCTGGCCTTGCCACCACCGGCCAGTTGGACCGGAGGCTTGTGGCCACGCTCGCGCAGCAGGGCGATCGCCTTGAGCAGCGTGGTGTGGTCCTTTTGTCGCGCAAACCGCGCGGCCATGACAATGCCCGGGATGCGTTCGCGCCATGGGTGTTCTGCCGCACCGGCAAACGGCGCGGTGCGAATGCCGTTGGAGATGGCAATCGTCTTCGGCAAGGGCGAGCCCCGCGCCAGCAACGCCTGCCTGACGCCTTCGGAGCAGCCCACAATGGCGTCCGTGCGCTCGGCCAGCCACAGCATCTGCCGCGTGCGCGACCAGGTGTAGCGCTCGCGCGAGTTGTGCTCGACGTGCACGAGATGCGGCACATGGGCCAGCAGGCCGGCGTAGCGCCCCCAGAGGTGCTCGCTGAAACCATGGGCCACGAGAATGTCGGGTTGGAATCGCTTGCAGACCTTCACCAGCTGCATCACGGTGGCGATGTGCGCCCAGCCCGCGACCAGCTCGACCGGAATGCCTTCCGCCACCAGCGCATCGACGCGCGACTGGTCGGTATGGGGCTTGCGCCGCAGCACCAGCAAGGGCTCGAACTGGTCACCCGCCAGATGTCCGCGCACCAGATCGAGCGCCACCTGCGTCGCGCCCGAAAATCCACCCGTGACAAAGTGCAGAACCCGCGGCCGCCGCGGCGTGCGGACTGCGGCGTCAGACGTGGAGGGTGCACCCGAAGAATTTGACATGGCTGCGAGTGTAAGCGCACGGCCACTCGCCGCTCGGGAGCCCATCAGCGCAGGCGCTCAGCGCTGAGCGACTCGCTGCGACAGCACGCAGCGCTCCAGCCCCTGCACCATCGACCACAGCAAAATGATGCTGAAAAGATAGAACATGATCCCGCTGTTGTGCGCAAAGAAAACCTGCGTGAAGCCAAAGCCCACGTACAGCACCGGCACGCACACACCGGACATGCGCAGCGCCAGCATCATGCGGCGCTGCCCCGGATCACCGCCTTCGAACATCTGCATGCGCGCCTGGGTCGGCCAGAACATCCAGATCGGAAGCATGTAGAACCACAGCAGCAGCGCGAGCCCCAGCAGGCCGGTCTTCACGAACACGTCCATCACTTCGTTGTGCACGAATTTGTATTCGAGAATCGGTTTCTTGTACTCGCCCGAGGCGACACGTTTGGCTTTTTCTGCCGTGTAGCCGGCCACGCCCCAACCGGTCAGCGGTTTTTCCATGCCCACCACCCAGGCGAAGCGCCAATGTTCCAGGCGCTGCCCTACGGAGGTGTCGGCATTGCGAGTCGTCTCGTAGACCTTGATCTCCGACGTCATCTCGTCCCAGCGGGTGGCGATCATGCCCCGGTTGAGCACCGACATCAGCCCCACCACCACCATCAGGCCCACAATCACGCGCCAGAACAGCCGCGTGCGGTAGCGATACAGCAGCGCGAGGCCAAACGGCATCGCCACCAGCAGGGCGAGCCAACCGCCGCGCGACAGCGACAGCACCGAGGCATCCATGCCCGCGATGATGGCCACGATCGAGAGAAGCTTCTCGGGAACGCTCAATTGCTTGTGAATGGCCGCGACAAACACGGCCAGCAACACCGCCAGCAGCAGCGCCAGGTTGCCGTATTGGATCGCATTGGTGTGCCCGGTGGCGCGCCACTCGCCCAGTCCATAGACCTGCCACGCGGCAATCGCGCCCGCGCCCAGACTGCCGACCATCAGCCCCCAGAAGAATGCCTTGGGGCGCGGCGGAAACACCGACGCGTAGAGCAGACACGGAATGGCCAGCAGGAATTTGCTCGGCCGATCCCATTGGCCCCAGCCCTCCATCGGATCGGCCAGTGCGACCCAGAGCAGCGCCATGGTGAACATGCAGGTCGCCAGCCAGTAAGTGAGCGCCCGCTGTTTTTCAAACGGCCATTGGCGCAACGTCAGCAACGCACCGACGAGCAGCATCACCGCGCCATACGAATAGCCCGACGGCAACCACAAGGCCATTCCCGGTACGGCGAAGGCGGCGACCGAATTCAGTCGCTCTGGCCAGGGCATGGCGGCCAGATTTCCTTGAGAAAATTTCAAGATGAGGGACTCGTGTTGAACCGCATTGAATGCAAAACGCAGTTTGTCCCACAAGCGGGGCCCGCTGCCAAGCGTGTAAACAAGCATTCACACGGCAAGACAAGCAAGCCACCGCGCACAGCCTGGTGCTGCGCGACCTTGAGTAAAACAATAAATCCGCGAACGCAGCAGATCAGTGGCCGGCGCTGACCACTTCTCCCGCTTTCAGGCGATACACCGTGCCGCAATAAGGGCACTTGGCTTCGCCTGTCTTAGCTACGTCGAGATAAACCTTGGGATGGGTATTCCACAGCTTCATGTCCGCCTTGGGACTTGGGCAGTAGACACCGCCCTGGTCATTCAGGTCTTTGGCCAGAAGTTCAATAACAGCTTGCGACATTTCGATTAAACCTTTGCAAGCCAATGAGCGTATTTGGGATTGCGGCCGTTGACGATGTCAAAGAACGCGGTTTGGATTTTCTCGGTCAGCGGGCCACGTGAGCCAGCGCCGATTTCGATGCGATCGAGTTCGCGGATCGGGGTGATTTCGGCCGCTGTGCCGCTGAAGAACGCTTCGTCAGCGATATAGACCTCGTCACGCGTGATGCGCTTTTGCACCACTTCGATGCCCAGATCCTTGCAGATCGCGAACACGGTGTTGCGGGTGATGCCGTTCAGTGCACCAGCCGACAGATCGGGGGTGTAGACCACGCCGTTCTTGATGATGAACACGTTCTCGCCGGAGCCTTCGGAAACAAAACCGGAGGCGTCGAGCAGCAGTGCTTCGTCGTAGCCGTCGTCGGTCGCTTCCATGTTGGCGAGGATCGAGTTGGTGTAGTTGCTCGAAGCCTTGGCCTGCGTCATCGTGATGTTCACGTGGTGACGCGTGTAGCTCGACGTCTTCACGCGGATGCCGCGCTTCATGCCGTCTTCGCCGAGGTAAGCACCCCAGGCCCAGGCCGCCACGATCATGTGGATCGTGTTGCCCTTGGGCGAAACGCCCAGCTTTTCGGAGCCAATCCAGGTCAAAGGACGCAGGTAGCACGACTCAAGCTTGTTCTCGCGAACCACGGCCTTTTGCGCCTCGTTCACTTCTTCCTTGGTGAACGGCAGCTTCATGCGCAGAATCTTGGCGCTGTTGAAGAGGCGGTCGGTGTGGTCTTCCAGACGGAAGATGGCAGTGCCCTGCTCACCCTTGTACGCGCGCACGCCTTCGAACGCGCCGCAGCCATAGTGCAGCGAATGCGTCAGCACGTGGATCTTGGCGTCACGCCAGTCCAGCATCTCGCCGTCCATCCAAATCTTGCCGTCACGGTCAGCCATCGAGGGAATTACGGGGCTCATGGTCATCCTTTTTTGAATTGCTTGAAGTCGCAAAACCCGTGATTTTACGATTTGCCGGACTAGGACGCCGAATTCTTCTCCGTAGGGGCTTCCTCGGTGGGTACTTGAGGGCGTTGCAATTCCCACTGCGCTACTCGACCATTGACGAATTCCACGTCCACGAAAGACTTGGAACCGTCCGTCCAGCGGTAGCGCTCGGGGTCCTGCCCTGCGGGCGACAGCAGTTCACCCATCGAACGGGTCAGTGCCATGACGTGCAACAAATTGACACCAGGACGCAGTTTGGCGTTCAGCATGACCGCACTGCCAACATAGCCAATCGGGCTGCGATTCGCCTTCTGCATCACGTTCATCATGCGGGTGTAGTGCAGCAGCGCCCACATCACCAAGCCACCCACCACGGTCAGAATGCCCTGCCAGCCATACCTTTCAAAAGCCATGATGGTCAGGATCGCAATTCCCAGGGGAATACCAAATTTGCGCAGAATATTCATGGGCCGTATTGTGCAATGCGAGGCACTGGGGGTGCGTGTGGATGCTGCTTATGTAGGGATTTCACGAGGGCCACCGAACATGACCCAACCGTAATGCAACGGAAACAATCCCTGTGGATTCAGGATTTCGAGAGCGTTCCGGGCGATGAAGAGGTCGTTTCGGAGGCCGCGCGGGAGGCTTGGCGCAACCCGGCGCCCAAGCCCAGGAACAAGCGCTGGACCGATCTTGGAATCAGTCCATGAAAAACCAACGCGCCAAGCGAGGCCAAGCGCGCTCAGCCCAATCCGCGCACGATATTCATCGCCTCGTCCACCCGGTCCACCGCGTGAATCTCCAGCCCTTCAATCGGCTTCTTCGGCGCATTGGCGCGGGGCACCACCGCCACGGTAAACCCAAGCTTGGCGGCCTCCTTCAGGCGCTCCTGCCCACGCGGTGCGGGGCGCACCTCACCAGCCAGGCCGACCTCGCCAAACGCGATGAAGCCCTTGGGCAAGGCCTTGCCGCGCAGGCTGGAGGTGATGGCCAGCATCACCGCCAAATCGGCCGCAG
>CALMCS010000918.1 GCA_937862875.1 uncultured Comamonadaceae bacterium | reverse complement strand
TGCCCTTCGAGCTTTGGCGGCTGATACCTGCTTCGCAGTGATTGCTGGCGGTCGAAGTAGCTCGCTGAACTCACGTCCTCGGCAGCATCATGGTCATTGGGCAACCGCGAACGGAGCGGAGGGAATGACTGGTGTGAAAGGTACTGCCGACATCGCCACTATCGGCGCTCAGCCCACTCCGCGTCGGCCAATGCAAAGACTGCTCCCCAAGGCTTAGGACTCACGTCAACCCGCTCTGGCACTTGCGATGCGCACGCCGTTTGGCTGCGAAGAGTTTGGCTCCTGGTTCACCTCATTCCTGAAGACGGTCACCCGCAGTTACTTTTTGCAGTTTCGTCCCACATGCAGGGTCGGCCATGGATACCGGGCTTCATGTCCATCTCCTTCAAGTGATCCAGCATGCCCTCCACAAACCGATCTGGGCAATAGAAGGTACGGCCGGTTGACAATTCTCTCCCCATCAACACCTTCCAGCCGCCCGGCGGGACGAAGCAGTTCCGACCGAAGTACCAGAACCGCGCGGAGACCAGCGCGTTCTTGCCGCTGGTGTCGTGAATCTTCGCATCCTGCTCATGCGAGTTGTTTGGGAGCTGTTGGTACAGCCCATCCGCATCACGCCAGTAGATGTTGTCGCCGGATCGAACTTCAGGGTCGCGCGCGTCCAGACTCGGCCGCTTCTTGAGAAAGCGCGGATCGTTGAAATACGCTGACAACTCTAGCGGTTCCTCGGTGACTTGCATCAGGTACACGAGTCCGCCATAGGGGATGGAAACGCCGTGCTCGCGAGCGTTCTGAACCAGCGCCTTGGAGGTGAATCCAGCCACCCAATCGCCCCTGCCGCGTGTGCGGCGCACGGCCGGCTTGCAGGTGGCCAAGGTGAGGGCGCCGTGGAACGGATTGGGGGCAAATCCAGTGTCGTGGGTCATCTTGTATCCCATTGCCTTGTTCATCTTTCATGGCCTCTCTATCTGGTTGCTATCTCATCAAGGACATCAGCCAGTCTTGCGCGTCCGAGCTTGCGCCGGTGTCCATGACGAATTCCTGTCCCTTGCCGACGGTCTGAAGGTGCAAGGCGCCTTCTTGTCGAGACCAGCGGCTTGCATCGGTGTGGTACGTGAGCTTCAACCCGGAGGTAGACGGGTCCATCCAGTCAGGCACACGCCACACGGAGCGCGAATGGCCCGGCGCGGTCAACCGCAGGCGGTCGGTCCAGTGTGCAAAGACGCCGGCGCCCGGAAACTTCCCGCCAAGCAGGGACTTCGCTCCAATGTAGATGGTGTTGCTCTTGCCGATGGTGTCGGCAAAGGCGACGTGCGGATGGTCCCCCAACCAAGGGTTGCGTTCTGCGCAGTCAGGTGCGCCAGGGTCCAACACCGCACCGATCTGCAACCACCCGAAGAGGCTGTGGATGTCGGGCGCTCCCGGCACATACCGCCACCGCCCGCCGATGACCTCGGCCTGGCGGAACCAGCCGAAGAAAAGGAACAGGTCACCCTGGCCGACACCTTGTCTGGCCAGATGACCTTGCGCAGCCGCCACCTGCCCCAGCGATGGTTGCCAGCCAGCCAGCCTGGGAACGGAGGGGCTCTGAAGATCAGGATCGAGATGGACCAGGGTGTCCGGCCCGATCTTGCCGCCCGTGAGATCCGACACCAGCGTGTGCAGGGGACCGGCTGAACTC
>CALMCS010000917.1 GCA_937862875.1 uncultured Comamonadaceae bacterium | reverse complement strand
GCATTGCCGGTGCCGGCCTGGACGTGTTTGAGAACGAACCCACCGTGCCCGCCGCGCTGATGGCGCTGGACAACGTGGTGCTGACACCGCACACCACCAGCGCCACGCATGAAACCCGGCGCGCCATGGCAGACCGGGTGCTGGAGAACCTGGAATCCTTCTTTGCAACCGGCGCGGTGCGGACGCCGGTGCCGGGCACGCCGGGCGCCTGAGCCGGCCACTGCGCCCTGCGTCGCGCTACGGCCCTCACGGGGAGGGCTTGGGGCAGCTCAGCGTGTCACTTCACGCGGTCGCGCGAGATGTCCATGATCATGCGGGTGGCGAGATACAGGCGCGGCACGATGGTGTTGATCTGCACGTATTCGGCGTTGTTGGAATGTGCGCCGTAGCCGCTCAAGCCAAAGCCTTCGATCACGCCGCCCTTGGCCTTGAGGGCCGCAAAGGCTGCGTCTGTGCCGCCGCCGGTGGCCTTGTCCATGACCTTCATCGGCAGTTGCAGTTCCTTCTCGTAGATGCCCTGGGCATGCTTGGCGAAGGCGCGGCCGGCGTCATTGGCTTCGAGTGGCGGACGGCGCACTTCGAACTTCAATTCCACCTTGCTGTCGGCCAACAGACGGTTGCCGACCTTGGCCTTCATCGCCTCTTCCAGCGCACCGAAATCGGCCACCTTCAACGCACGGGCGTCGGCCTGTGCCGTGGCTTCTGCGGGAATGACGTTGCGATTGGTGCCGGCCTTGGCCACCGTCCAGTTCAGCTTCAAACCATCTTCGGGCTTGGACAGGTCCTTCATCTGCAGCAGCTGGTGCGACAGCTCGTACAGCGCGTTCACGCCGTCTTCCGGCTTGGCACCGGCGTGGGACGATTTGCCGATCACCTTCAGATACGCCGCGCCGATGCCGCTGGTGGCCAGGCGCAGGCTGCCGTCGGTGCCGCCGCCCTCGAACGAGAACACCGCGTCTTGCTGCTCGCCCATGCGCACCATCGTGCTGCGTGCGGCGGGCGAGCTGATTTCTTCGTCGCTGTTCATCAACACGGTCAGCGTGCCGTAGTTGTCGTAGCCCAGCTTCTTGAGCATGTCCACCACGTGCAGGATCAGCGCCACGCCTTGCTTGTCATCCGAAATACCGAGGCCGTAGGCGCGCTCGCCATCGATGCGAAACGGCTGGTCCTTGAGCATGCCCTTGAGGTACACGGTGTCCATGTGCGCAATCATCATGATGCGGCTCGTGCCCTTGCCCTTGAACTCGGCGTGCACCATGGGGCCGATCTGCTCGGGCGTGTCGTCCAGACGGTAGACATCGGTGGCCGCAAGAATCTCCACCTTGCCGCCCATGTCGCGCAACTTGCCCGCCACGTAGTCGGCGATTTGCTTGGTGCCCTCGATGTCCTTGCTGCCCGACTCGATGTGCACCAGATCCTTGAGCGTATCGAGCAAGGGTTGCTGCTGCTTTTGCGCGAGTGCGTGGATGTCGGCTTGCGGCGCGGCCTGCGCGGCAAACGTGGCCGCGGCAAGCGCCAGAGCGGTCAAAGAATGTTGGATGAAACGGTGATGGTTGTTGGCACGCATGTGATGTCTCCCTTGTGAAGGACGTAGCGAGTGAATGGGCGCGGCATGTAGCCGCTGTTTTTTCCGCTCCGCAGAATATCAGTCGGCGAGAGCAGGCCCACACAAACCCGGACATTTTTCAGGCGTTCCAGGGACCATCGCCGCTGGGGAAAGGCCGCTCGGCCCCAGCCCCGTTGCGGCCCCCGTGTCAGATCACGCCGCAGCCACGCGCGATGCACGCGCCGCCACACCCGCGCCGACAAATCCTGCAGACACCACGCTCAGCGCCAGAGCGACGGCCGAGCCGAAGAAGATTCCAGAATTCATGTTGGCGTCGAGCATTGCGCCAAACACCGGTGCGGACAAGCAAAAGCCCAGATCGAGTCCCGAGTACACCGTGCCGTACACGCGGCCGGTGGCGCCCGGAGGGGCTGCGCGCTTGATCAGCATGTCGCGTGATGGGCTGGCGATGCCGATGCCCAGGCCCGCCAGCGAGGTGACCACCAGCGCCGCCATGCCGGGCAGGATGCCGAGGCCCACCAAGGCCAGCAACAGGGCCGCTGCGAGCAGGCACAGCGAGATGATTTTTTCCAATCGCACGACACGCGCCACCAGGAAGCCGCCGATCACCATGCCGACCGCGCCGCACAGCATGTAGCCGGTCACGACCAGAGCGGTCACGGGCAGCGGAACGCCGTAGAGGTTGTGCAGCGCTGGGCTGGCGAAACTCTGGATTGCGCTCAGCGAGCAGGTGCTCCAGAAGAAGAACGAGAAGCACAGCCACACCGACGGCAGTTTCAGGAAGGCCAGGGGGTGTTCCGGCTGCGCGGCTGCACCGCCCTTGCCCGCTGTCGCGGCGTTGTTCCAGGAGCCCACGCGATCATCCAGCGCGTCGCGGTTGTAGACCATGATGGCGAGAATGATCAGCGCCAGTCCTGCGCCGCACAGACAGGCCATGCGCCACGATCCAGTTGCGGTGGCGATGCCGGCCATGAAGACCGGCGCGGTGGCCCAGCCGAGGTTGCCGGAGATGCCGTGGACGGCGAAGCCATGTCCCAGGCGCTTGGCCGACACGCGCTTGTTCAGGATGGTGAAGTCGGCCGGGTGGAACGGCGCGTTGCCGAGACCCGCGAGCAGCGAGGCCAGGATCAGCGACGAATAGCCGCTGGCCGTTCCCGCCACCAGCCCCGCGGCGATGAAGCACGAGAGGGCAAAGAACAGCACCGGGCGCGCGCCCACGCGGTCCACGACGAAGCCGGAAATCATCTGGCCGACGCCCGAGACCACAAAGAACACCGACACCAGCAGCCCGAGTTGCGAATAGCTGAAGCCGAATTCCGCAATCAGAAACGGAAACAGCGGCGGCAGCAGCATGTGGAAAAAGTGCGAGGAGCCGTGTGCAAGGCCGATCAGGCCAATGGTTCGCGCGTCCTGGCGAAAGGGGTCCGAAGCGGAAGGTGTGGAGGCGGCTGTGGTCATCTGTCGATGGTAGTGGGAAGGGGCCGCGTCCGATATACGATAGTCTGCCAACTTCTATTGCAATCATGCCAAGCGACACCTTTGCCACCCCACTGCCGGAGTTCACGCCGAGCGACAGCGCAGGGGCGGCCAACCGCCGCCTGGGGCGCGAGCTGTCCTATGTGGAATCGCTCACGCCCGACCTGTTCATGCCGACGCGCTCGCGTCCCGTGCGCGTGAAGAACCGGCGTTTGCGGGCCGATACGCAGATCAAACCGCACCACCATCCGTGGGCGCAGGTGGCGATTTCGACGGCCGGCGTGATTCGATTGGACGTGCCGACCGGCACCTACATCGTGCCGCCGTCGCGCGCGGTGTGGATTCCGCCGGGCGTGGAGCATGCCGTCACCATGGTCGAGGACGCCGATCTGCGCACGCTCTACTTCTATCAACCGGTGGGGCGCTGCGGCCCCGGCGTGGCGCGGCACGACGAGCCCGCGTGGCAGCAATGCCGCGTGCTGGAGGTCTCGGAGCTGCTGCGCGCGCTGGTGCGCGAGATGCCGACCGCATCGAACGCCGGACCCGCGCTGTCACCCGACGAGCTGCACCGCGAGCGCCATCTGAGCGCGCTGATTCTGGATGAAATGCGGCGCGCCAACCCGGTGCGGCTGGGCGTGGATCTGCCGCACGACAAGCGCCTGCGCAATCTGTGCGAGGCGGTGATTGCCGACCCCACAAGACACGAAACGCTGGCCGAATGGGCGCAGGACACCGGAGCCAGCCCGCGCACCGTGGCGCGGCTGTTTCGGCACGAGCTGGGCAGCACCTTCACGCAGTGGCGACAGCAGGTGGTGCTGGCCAAGGCCGTGTCGCTCGCCGCCTCGCGGGTGCCGATGGCGCAGATCGCCGCCGAGCTCGGCTACAGCCCGAGCGCGTTCAGCGCGATGGTGCGCAAATCGGTCGGGCAATCGCCGGGGCGATTCTTTGGATCGCAGTGAATCGCAGGGCTTGATGCCTTGCTGCGTTGCCGCTACAAGGTGCGCGCGAGCCGCTCCAACTGATCGGCACAAATGCCCCAGCCGACATAGAAGCCCATGTCTTCATGCGCCTTGCGGTCTTGCTCATTCCAGTGGCGTGCAATCGCCGTGTAGCGGGTCTTGCTGCCGTCGCCTTCGGGCTCGAAATTCACGATCGCTGTCATGAAGGGTTTGTCTGCCGGCACCCAACCCGGGGTGTAGGCGTTGGTGAAGACCAGGCGGCGATTGGGGATCACCTCGAGGTACACGCCGTCGTTCGGAATCTCCATGCCTTCCGGGCTGCGCATGACGACCAGGCTGCGGCCACCGGGACGCGGATCGACCTCGACGCTCGCCACGCTCCACGGTGCGGGCACAAACCATTTCGGCAGCAGCGCGGGGTCCGTCCAGCAGCGAAAGAGCTTGTCGGCCGGCGCGTCGAGCACGCGGTCCAGAACCAAATCATTGGCGTGGTCTGGAAGGCCTGGGATGTTGATGGTTGTTGTGTCGCTCATTGATTGATGTCCCTTTGCTTGTTGAATTTCTTGCGTCGCTGCTCGCTCGCCCGTCCATCACGTCACACGTCACTACTTCATCGAATGCACGCCGATGCAGTTGCCTTCGGTGTCGGTGAGCAAGGCGCAGAAGCCGTAGGGGCCGATCGCAAATTTCGGCTTGAACACCTTGCCGCCGGCAGCGACTGCGCGCGCTTGTTCGACCGCGCAATCCTCGCTGGCAAAGTAGATCAAGGTGCCGCCTCCGCCGGAAGGGCCGCCGGGCATTTTCACCAGCATTCCACCGGCACCCGTGGCTTCCATCGAGTGGGGAAAGGCGAGCATTTCGAAACCCGCGGCATCGCCTTCGGGGGCCTGCATGGATTCGAGTTGGATCTGCAGAACGCTTTCGTAGAACCCGCGGGCGCGGGCCATGTCCTGCACGTAGATTTCAAACCAGACGATGGGATTGGTTTTCATGCTCTGGCTCCTGGGTTCAGGCCGCTTGCTCGAACACGTTGACCATCCAGGGCGTGCCGAAACGGTCGGTCACCATGCCGAAGCCGGGTGACCAGAACGTCTTCGCAAACGGCATGGTGATGGTGCCGCCATCCGAGAGGGCCTGGAAGATGCGCTCGCCCTCTTCCACCGTATCCACGCGCACCGACAACTGCATGCCCTGGGGCGGCTGGTACTTCGCGCCGCCGCAGGCTTCGGGCATGACGTCGGAGGCCATGATTTCCTGATCGCCCACCTGCACAAAGGTGTGCATCACCGCGTTCTTGGCACTGTCGGGAATGGGCGGCATTTCGGGCATCGGCGGCATGCTGCCGAAGGTCATCACCGGGCCTTGTTTGCCGCCGAACACCTTGGCGTAGAACGCCATGGCTTCCGCGCAATTGCCGTTGAAGTTCAGATAGGGAATGAATTGCATCTGCGTCTCCTGGATGCATCGATGGTCGATGCGGTTGAGGGATTCGTCTGTCAAAAAATTCGCTGCGGGCGTGAGTCGCATAGTGTGGCGATTTCCCGTGGCCTGCGCATGTCAGTCGCCGTGCCGATCTGCCAACAAACGCCGCGTTTTTTCGTGCGGCCGGCTCAGGCCACCAGAATGGGCTGAAATCCGCCCCAGATGAGGCGCTTGCCGTCGAAGGGCATGTCTTCGGCCGGGTCGAACTCGGGCATCGCCGCCTTCATCCCCGCGTCGCGCACGGCCTTGCTGGGCCAGACGATCCACGAAAACACCACCACCTCGTGCGGCTCGAGTTTCACGGCCATCGGCAGGGAGGTGAGCTTGCCCTCGGGCACGTCATCACCCCAGCATTCCACGACGGCGATCGCCCCGTGTTTCTTGAACAGGGCGGCCGCCTTGGTGGCGACCTGGAGATAACGCTCCTTGTTGTCCCGCACGACGGGGCAGACAAAGCCGTCGACATAGTTCTGCGTGTCCATGCTCCTGACTCCTTTGAAAATGCGATTGACGCTTGGATATTCGAGGTTCGAGGTCCGATGTCCCATTCAGATATCTCGTTCAGATATCTCATTTAGATGCAATGTGAACAACGTCCACTTATTTTGTCCGCTAATATGGACACTGTCCACATCCCTTTCATGCTTCTTGGTAAGGGATTGTGCGGAGCCTACCTGTACCGTCTATGAACAACGCCTCCCAACCCGCCGGTTCCGAACTGCGCAGTACCTATCACCACGGCGATTTGCGATCCGCACTGGTGGCCGCTGGATTGGCGCTGGCGCGCGAAGGCGGGCCGCAGGCGGTGGTGTTGCGTGAGGTCACGCGCCGGGCGGGTGTTGCGCCCAATGCCGCGTATCGCCACTTCGCGAATCGCGAGGCCTTGTATGAGGCCGTGCGCACAGCCGCCGTGGCGGCGCTGTCGCAGTCGATCGAGGCGCACATGGAAGCGGCCAAGTCGCTTGGTGATCCGCAGGAACGTGCGCGCGCCCTGCTGGCCGCTGTCGGGCGTGGCTATCTCGATTTTGCGCAAGCCGAAACCGGCTGGTTTCGCACCGCGTTCGCATTCGCCTCGGGCGAGCAGGAATCGGCCGCACCCTCCACCAACCCGCCCGAATCCGATGTGCCAGCGCTGGAACCCGGTGTCAGCCCCTTTGCACTCTTGGGCTATGCCCTGGATGCCATGGCCGAGGCGGGCGTGTTGCCTCTCGCGCGGCGACCAATGGCGGAGTATCTGGCGTGGTCTGCCGTGCACGGCATGGCGATTCTGATCATCGATGGCCCTCTGCGCAAAGCCACGCCCGAGCAACGCGCCGCGCTGTCGCTGCGGCTGCTGCAGATGGTGGAAACGGGCATCTGAGAGGGAGCGCAGGGAGCGGAA
>CALMCS010000916.1 GCA_937862875.1 uncultured Comamonadaceae bacterium | reverse complement strand
TAGGCCTTGAGCGCGCAGCCGTAGTCGTGCAGGTGCACGCCCGTGGCGCTGGAGATCAGCCGGTTGGCGATGCGCGAGGGCAGCTTGCGCGACAGCTCCGCGTCCTGCCGGTCCTTGCGCCAGCCGCTGACCATGTCTACGCTGGAGTCTGTCTCCAGGCGCTCCAGCAGCAGCGGAATGTCGCCGGGTTCGTTCTGCAGGTCGGCATCCAGCGTCACCACATAGCGGCCGCGCACGCGATCGAAACTCGCCTGCAGTGCGCTCGACTGGCCGTAGTTGCGTGCCAGGAACACCGGGCGCAACCAGGGGCGCGTGGCCGCCAGTTCACGCAGCGTGTCGGCGCTGCCGTCGCGCGAGCCGTCGTCCACCGCCAGCAGTTCGAAGCTGAGCGGCTGCGCGGACATCGCCTGCGCGATGCGCTCCACGAGGTCGGGCAGGTTCTCGACCTCGTTGTAGATCGGCACCACGATGGAGACGTCGGGCGTTGGAGTAGGGGCGGTGTTCATCAAGGAAACAGTTGTAGTGGGATAATGGCTGCGATTGTGCCTCGCGCGCCCCGCGCGTTCGCGCCCGCCGGACGCACACAGTGCGCTACTTTCCCCTTGCCCCATGACCGCCTCCACCGCGCCCCGCGCGCTTTCGTCCCGCCTTCCCTGGACCCACCCGCTGTTCTGGTTCGCGGCCATCTCGCTGGCGCACGTGGCCATGCGCCTGCTCGCTTCGCCCGCGCTGAAGTGGGATGAGGCCGAGCAGATTCTGTGGACCCAGGAGCTGGCACTGGGCTACGGCCCGCAGCCGCCGCTGTACACCTGGCTGCAATGGGCGATGAACCAGGTGTTCGGCCCCAGCGTGCTGGCACTGTCGCTGCTCAAGCATGGGCTGCTGGCACTGACGTATTCGCTCATGTACCTGGCCGGGCGGGAACTGCTGGACGAGCGGGGGGCCTTCTGGGCGTCGGCGAGCATGGTGCTGATGCCCGCGCTGGGCTGGCATTCGGTCCGCGACCAGACCCATACCATCCTCGTCACGGCGATGGCCTGTGGCGCGTGGTGGCTGCTGCTGCGCATCGTGCGGCGCCCCCGGCCGCTGGACTTTGCCTTGCTGGGGCTGGTGTGCGGCTTCGGCATGCTGGCCAAGTACAGCTTCGCGCTGGTGGCGGGCGCCATGCTGCTGGCGGCACTGTCGGTACCCGAGGCGCGCCGCGCGCTGCTGTCGCGCGGCTGGTGGTGGGCGCCCCTGGTGGGCCTGCTGGTCGTGCTGCCGCATGTGGCATGGCTGCTGTCGCACCTCACCGAGGCGACGTCCGGCACCATCAGCAAGATGAACATCCAGCCTGAAAACGGGCTGGTCAAGGGCCTGCTGAGGCTGCTGGAGGGCGTGGTCCCCAGCACGCTGCTGCTGTGGGCGCTGTTCGCGTTGTGGGCTTTCCGTTCGGCCTGGTGGCAGCGGCCGCTGGCGCCGGTGTCGCCGCCGATGCACCGCGTGTTCGTGCGCTACCTGGGCCTGGTGTTGCTGGCGCTGGCCGGCATGGTGGTGTTTGCAGGCGTGAGCAACTTCAAGGGCCGCTGGATACTTCCACTGCTGTGTATGGCACCCCTGGCCGCCTTCTCTGCGCGGCCCGAATTGCAACACCATCCCCGTGCACGGCGCTACACGATCGCCGTGGCCACGATGGCCGTCATCCTGCTGGTCGCTGCCGGCATACGCCCCTGGTTCAGCGGGCTGCGCGGCGAGGTGGATGAGCTGAACCACCCGTCCATCGAACTGGCGGACGCCCTGCGCGCCGCGGGCTATGACGGCACCAGCCCCATCGTCGCGTCCGACCATATGCTGGCCGGCATGCTGCGGGTGCGCTTTCCCGACGCGTTGGTGGACGCCTGTGCGCCGGGCGAAGACGAGATCCCGACCTGTGTCGCCGACCATTTGCGCCGCAGCGAGCAGCGGGGGCAAGGCCTGCTGTTGATTTCACGCACCGACTACGTTCCGTCGAGCTGGTGGGATCAGGCCCAGGCCCGCATCGCGCCGCGTGCGCTGCAGTCCATCCACCTGCCCTTCCACATGGTGCGCGCGGGCACACCCCAGGCCCATTACGAATACATCTGGAGCCCACGCGGCACACAACCATGAGCGTCACCCTGGTCACCGGCTGCGCCGGCTTCATCGGCATGCATTGCGCGCAGCGACTGCTGGAGCGCGGCGAACGGGTGGTGGGCATCGATAACCTCAATGCCTACTATGACGTCGGCCTGAAGCACGCGCGCCTGGACCGCTTGCGCTGTCAGAGCGACTTCACTTTCGAGCAGATCGATGTCGCCGACCGCGACGCCATGCATGCGCTGTTTGCGCGGGTGCGTCCCCATCGGGTGTTGCATCTGGCGGCACAGGCCGGCGTGCGCTACTCCATCGACCAACCCGACGATTACACCGACTCCAATCTCCTGGGCTTCGGCAACATCCTGCAGGGCTGCCGCGCACAGCAGGTGGAGCACCTGGTGTTTGCCAGCAGCTCCAGCGTGTACGGAGGCAACGCGAAGTTGCCGTTCTCCGAGCGCGACGCGGTGGACCATCCCGTCAGCTACTACGCGGCGACCAAGAAGGCCAATGAGGTGATGGCGCATGCCTACGCGCACCTGTACGGCATTCCGACCACGGGCCTGCGGTTTTTCACGGTGTATGGGCCATGGGGGCGGCCCGACATGGCGCTCTTCAAGTTCACCCGTGCCATGCTTGCGGGCGAGACGATCGACGTCTACGGCGAAGGTCAGTTGGTGCGTGACTTCACCTACATCGACGACATCGTCGAGGGCGTATTACGCGTACTCGACAAGCCCGCCACACCAGACGCCGCATTCGATCCACTGTCGCCGTCGCCCGGCACGGGCCTCGCGCCCTACCGTATCTTCAATATCGGCAACAGCGCTCCTACGCTGCTCATGGACTACATCCATGCACTGGAGGAGGCGCTGGGGATGGTCGCCCTCAAGCGCATGCTTCCACTACAGCCCGGCGACATGCACAGCACGGCGGCCGACATGTCGGCGCTGGCTTCCTGGGTCGGCTTTGCCCCCCATACGCCCGTGCGGGACGGCGTGGCGCGCTTCGTCCACTGGTACAAGGACTTCTACCCATCATGAAAGTTACGGTTTTTGGCACCGGCTATGTCGGCCTGGTGCAGGGTGCAGTGCTGGCCGACGTCGGCCACGATGTGATCTGCGTGGACGTCGATGCCGCCAAAGTGGCCGCGCTGCAGGCAGGCCATATCCCCATCCACGAGCCGGGGCTGGAGCCCCTGGTGCAGGCCAACCAGGCGGCAGGCCGCCTGCGCTTCACTACTGACGCCGCTCAGGGCGTGGCCCATGGGGAGCTGATCTTTCTCGCCGTCGGCACCCCGCCCGATGAGGACGGCAGCGCCGACCTGCAACATGTGTTGGCCGTCGCGCGCACCATCGCGACCCACATGACCGAGCCGAAGACCATCGTCAATAAATCCACCGTCCCCGTGGGCACGGCCGACAAGGTCGCCGATACCGTACGCAAGGTGCTGGAGACGCGGCGCGTGGCCTTGGCATTCGAGGTGGTGTCCAACCCCGAATTCCTCAAGGAAGGCGCTGCCGTCGCCGATTGCAAGCGGCCCGACCGTATCGTCATCGGTACACGCGCACCCCAGGCCGAGCGCCAATTGCGCGAGCTGTATGCGCCTTTCAATCGCAACCACGACCGCATCGTAATGATGGATGTGCGCAGCGCCGAACTGACGAAGTACGCCGCCAACGCCATGCTGGCCACCAAGATCAGCTTCATCAATGAAATGGCCAACCTGGCCGAGCAACTGGGTGCGGACATCGAAGACGTGCGCCGCGGGCTCGGAAGTGACCCGCGCATTGGCTACCACTTCATCTATCCCGGCGTGGGTTACGGCGGGAGCTGCTTTCCCAAGGACGTCAAGGCCCTCATCCACACGGCCCAGTCCATTGGCTTCACCCCCGATCTGCTGCTGGCGGTCGAAAGCCGCAATGACGCGCAGCGGCAGTTGCTGGCGCGGCGCATCATTGCGCACTACGGCGGCAGCCTGCGCGGCAAGACCATCGCGGTCTGGGGGCTGGCCTTCAAGCCGGAAACCGATGACATGCGCGAAGCGCCCAGCCGTTACCTCCTACAGAGCCTGTGGGCAGCAGGCGCCCAGGTGCGCGCCCACGACCCTGCCGCCATGGACGAGGCCCGGCGCATTTTTGGAGAACGTG
>CALMCS010000915.1 GCA_937862875.1 uncultured Comamonadaceae bacterium | reverse complement strand
CTGCCTGACCAGTCCGACCCCGAACACGAGGTGTTCAGCTTCGCCTACACCATCACCGTGACCAATACGGGCGATACGCCTGCGCAATTGATTTCGCGGCACTGGATCATCAGCGACGCGCGTGGCCACACCGAAGAGGTCAAGGGCCTCGGCGTCGTGGGCCAACAGCCCCTGCTGCGCCCCGGCGAAGCCTTCCAATACACCAGCGGTTGCCGCCTGCGCACCACATCCGGCACCATGCACGGCAGTTACTTCTGCGTAGCCGACGACGGTGAGCCATTCACCAGCCCGATCAACCTGTTCGTGCTGGAGGCACTGAACAGCGGCGATGGCGGCAACGGCAGCGGCAGCTCCTCCTCGAATCACCGAGTGCTCCATTGAACAGCGCTGAGAATCACACCAACACCAACGCCCTCACCAAGCTCCTCGCCACCGTAGACCCCAAAGCCTCACTCGCCCAGCGCAATCTGCAACTGATTGCGCTGCTCGACTGGGTCCGTGGCGACAGTCAATCGGCCGAGGCGGCAACGGCGCGCGTGGCCGAACTGGTCACCATGTGCGAGCAATCGCCCGTGCTGCGCGAGCGCCTGCAGAAGTGGTGGCAGGCCATCATGCAGTCCGTCGACATCACCATGTTGCTGGCCGATTTCGGCTTTGCGCAGCGTACCTCGATGTTCAGCGAGCTGGCCGAGCGCCTGCGCAACAAGCTCCTGCCCACCAATCCGGACACCATCGACGCCTCCGAGCTGTTCATGTCGGCGCTCAACAGCGAATTCGACGCGCGCTGGCTCGGCGCCCTCGACGAAGACCTGATCAACCGCCTGAGCCACGTGCTCACCCCGGATGAAGATCAGACCGATGGCGCGACGCGCTGGCAACACGCCCTGGCCGACGCGATCACCTATTGCTGCGGCAATATCCTGGCCACCGGTTTTGCGCCCGAGCTGCGCCTGCGCATGACCAATGAAGCGCGCGATGCACAGCCGTTTCACGACCTGATCAGCGACGCCGAAAGCCTGCGCATCGAGGTGCTGCATCCGCTGCGCACCTCCAATCGCCTGGATGGCACGGTGGCACGTCTGCGCGAGCGGCTCGACGCCTGCCGCCAGGCCGCCAACTCGGTCTACACCCACTTCGAGGACAACGGCATTTCCGTCGGCCTCGTGTTCCGACTGCGGCAATTGCGTGCCCGCATCCTGCGTGTGCGTGAGCTGCTGGAATGCCTGCTCTCGCCCAAGCCCGCAGTGGCCGCGACCAAGCTGATGTCCCGCCTGGTCAGCGTAAGCCGCGAGCGACGCAGCCTGCGCGCGCTGCTCACCGCCAACTCCTCGCTGCTGGCCGCCAAAATGGCCGAGCGCAATGCCGAGACCGGCTCGCACTACATCACCCGCACGCCGTCGGAATATTTTTCGATGGTGCGCAAAGCAGCCGGTGGTGGCCTCGTGATGGCCTTCACCACGATGATCAAATTCTGGCTGTACACGCTTGCGTTCTCAGCCTTCTGGAGCGGCTTCTGGGCCGGCACCAACTACGCCCTGAGCTTCGTGCTGGTGCAGCTGCTGCACTTCACCGTGGCCACCAAACAGCCCGCGATGACGGCACCGGCGATGGCCGCCAAGCTCAAGAATCTGGACCGCGATGGCGGCGAGAAAGAGTTCGTCGACGA
Organism: uncultured Comamonadaceae bacterium; assembly: GCA_937862875.1. GTDB lineage: Bacteria > Pseudomonadota > Gammaproteobacteria > Burkholderiales > Burkholderiaceae_C > Diaphorobacter_A. The sequence continues at coordinate 2,535 of CALMCS010000915.1, read as the reverse complement.
GGTCACGCATCTGGTGCGATCGCAGGTTGCCGCGATTCTGGGCAACGTGCTGATCGTGTTCCCCGCGGTGCTCGGCATCACGCTGTTGCTGGCCAAGCTCGCCGGTCATTCCGTGATCACCGAAAAGGAAGCCCTGCACGTGATCGACTCGCTCAAGCCGTGGGGCCCGTCCCTGCTGTTTGCCGCGTTCACCGGCGTGCTGCTGTTCACCTCGAGCATCTTTGCGGGCTGGGTGGAGAACTGGTTTGTGCTGCACCGACTCGATGCCGCGATCCACTACAACCCGCGCATCACCAAGGCGATTGGCGCCAGGCGTGCGGCGCGTTGTGCGCGCTTCCTGCGCGACAACCTCTCCGGTTTGGCGGCCAATATCTCGCTCGGTTTCATGCTGGGTCTGACGCCCGTGATCGCTGCATTCTTTGGCCTCGGCCTCGATGTGCGCCACGTCACGCTCTCGTCCGGTCAAATGGCTGCGGCAGCGTCGGCATTGGGCCCCGAGGTGATCCACATGTCGGCGTTCTGGTGGTCGATCGGGACCCTGCCCTTCATCGGTGCGCTGAACGTTCTGGTGAGTTTTTATCTCGCATTCCGTTTGGCCTTGCGCGCACAGAACGTGACGGGCGTTGAGCGTTCGCGGCTCTACGTCGCGCTGCGTCACCGCTTATTCCATTCTCCATTAAGTTTTTTTGCTCCATCTCGCAAGAACGTCTGATATGGTGTGCGCATTCAAGCCAGAAATCACTACGCTTTTTCATAGCGAACTCTAGTGACATGTGGCCGCAATCCTCGTGACTTATTGAGGGTCATGGGGATTGCACACACTGTGCTCTGGCACTGACGTACCAGTTCGCCCGCTGAGCAACCCGCGCAGCTCGCGCTGCAGCTGCAAAAAAGCGAGTCCCACTCGCGTTGCGCAACGGCGAACCACAACAGGACAGCGAACATGAATGAGCTGATGAGTTTCTGGGCGCAGTGGTTGCGCCCATCAGCCGGACTCCCCACCGTGCAATGGGCGCTGCTGCTGGCAGTCGCCAGTGTCTGCGGCTATTTGGTGTATCGGCACACCGGACTTCCCAAGGTCATCGGATATTCGCTGGTCGGCATGCTGGCCGGCTTGCTCGGTTTCGATGCCGCCTGGCCCTTGCAGGGCATTGGCCTGTTCCTGATGGAGCTGGGCATTGCCATCGTGCTGTTCGACGCCGGTGGACGCATTTCATGGCGCTGGTTCCGCCACAACCCGATGGTGCTGGTGCAGAGCGTCGCCGAATCGGCGCTGACCTATTTCGCGGTCTATTGGACGATGCTGTGGCTGAACGTGCCCGTGATCGCCGCAGGCCCGATCGCGCTCGTGGCCATGGCCGCTTCGCCCGCCGTGCTCTCGCGCGTGGTGGCCGATACGCGCGCCTCCGGCCCCGTCACCGACCGTGCCATCGTGCTGGCAACGCTATCCACGCTTTACGCCCTCACCCTCGGCAGCGCCAACGCCGAATTGCTCGCTCGCCCGGCCAGCAGTGTTCTGGAATCGATCTCCCCCATTTTCGTGGTGCTCGGCGTCTCGGTGGTCGTCGGCGCGCTGCTGTCGCTGTTGATTCGCGTAGCCCTGCGCTACATGAGCCCCTCCAGCGAGAACACCTCGATTCTCGCGCTCGCGCTGATTGCCGCGTGTACCGCCATGACCGCGCATCTGGGCGGTTCCGCGCCGCTCGCCGCCCTGATTGCGGGCATGCTCATCAAGCAGCTGCACGCGCGCCCCTGGGCGCTGCCGCGCCAATTGGGCACCGCCTCTTCGGTGATCACCATGCTGATGTTCGTGCTCGTGTCCACCGTCGCCGCGCAGTCCGATTGGAGTGCGGCGATTGCGGGCACCGTGCTGGCGCTGATCGTCGTGCGCCTGATCGCCAAGGCGCTGGGCGTGGGCATCGGCAACGTAGGCAGCGGAGCGAGTTGGCGGCAGGCCGTCTGGGTCGGCTGCGCGATGATGCCGATGTCCTCCATTGCACTGCTCATCGCATCGCAATTCATGACCGCATCGCCGGAGACCGGCGTGCTGATATCGAGCATCGCCCTGCCCACCATCCTGCTGATGGAAGTGTTCGGCGCGGTGATCGCCACCGTGGCCCTGTACCGCGCCGGAGAGACCTCCAAGCCCTGGGCAGCGCTGCCCCATGCATCGAGCGGAGAGGAAAACCGTGAGTCTTGAAACCTTCCACCATTCCGAGCCGCTGACCCTGGGTGTCGAGCTGGAATTGCAGCTCGTGAACACGCACGACTACGATCTCACGCCCTACGCCGAAGACATGCTGCGCCTCATGGCCAAGACGCCGCTGCCCGGCAGCGTCGTGCCCGAGATGACCAGCGCGATGATCGAGATCTCCACCGACATCTGCCACTCCGCCAGCGAGGTGCTGACCCAGCTCACGCCGATCCGCGACGCGCTGGTGAAAAGCGCCGACAAGCTCAACATCGCCGTGGTCGGCGGTGGCACGCACCCGTTCCAGCAGTGGCACGAGCGGCGCATCTACGACAAGCCACGCT
>CALMCS010000914.1 GCA_937862875.1 uncultured Comamonadaceae bacterium | reverse complement strand
TGATTCCGTATCTGCTCGTGGCCGGTTATGGATTCACGCTGGCGCGCCGCGGCGGCATTCATTCGCCGCAGGAGACCCGCACGCGGGACCTGACGCTGGCCGGCATTGCGGTGGCCTATACCGCGTTCATGGTGCTTGCGGGTGGCCTGCAATACATGCTGCTGTCGGCCTTGCTCTACGCGCCCGGCACCGCCCTGTATTTCTGGGCGCGCGCGGAACAAGGGCGCCGTGTCTTTCAAGGCTACGAACTGGGCCTGTTTCTGCTGGCCTGCGTGGGCGCCATCGCGGCCATCGTGGGACTGAGCAACGGATGGATCGCCGTCTGATGGATCGGTGGCTCGACATTCGACATTCGATATTCGATATTTGAAAGCATCAAGGAGGACGCAATGAACGATATCCATACCCATATAGGTACAGACACTGCAACCCATACAGCCGCGTTGGGCGTGCACTCGGAAGTAGGCGCGCTGCGCAAGGTGATGGTCTGCGCGCCGGGCAAGGCGCACGAGCGACTCACGCCCAGCAACTGCGACGACCTGTTGTTTGACGACGTGATGTGGGTGGACAACGCCAAGCGCGACCATTTTGATTTCGTTACCAAGATGCGCCAGCGCGGCGTCGAGGTGGTGGAGATGCACAACCTGCTCGCCGAAACCGTGAGCATCCCGCAGGCGCGCGATTGGATTCTCGACAATCAGGTGGTCGCCAACCAGATGGGCGTGGGCCTGCTCGACGAGGTGCGCGACTATCTGGACAAGATGCCCTCGCGCACGCTGGCGGAGACGCTGATCGGCGGGCTCTCGACGGATGAGTTCCCCGAGGCCATTGGCGGCGAGCAACTGGCACTCATCAAGGAGGCCTCGGGCGTCACCGAGTACCTGTTGCCGCCGCTGCCCAACACCTTGTACACGCGCGACACCACGAGCTGGATCTACGGCGGCGTGACGCTGAATCCGCTGTACTGGCCGGCGCGGCACGAAGAGACGATTCTCACCACCTCGATCTACCAATTCCACCCGGACTTCGCGGGCAAGGTGAAGGTCTGGTGGGGCGACCCCTCGCAAGACCATGGCCTGGCCACGCTGGAGGGTGGCGATGTGATGCCGATCGGCAACCGCACCGTGTTGATCGGCATGAGCGAGCGCACGTCGCGCCAGGCGATCAGCCAACTCGCCGCTTCATTGTTTGCGAAGGGCGCGGTCGACCGCGTGATCGTGGCCGCCATGCCCAAGCTGCGCGCGGCCATGCATCTGGACACCGTGCTGACCTTTGCCGATCGCGACTGCGTGCTGGTCTACCCGGACATCGTCGACGGGATTCAGGCGTTTTCGTACCGGCCTGGAGACAAGCCGGGGCAGTTGGAACTGCACAAGGATGAGGGCTCGTTGGTGGAGGTGATTGCGGGGGCGCTGGGGCTCCAGAAAATGCGGGTGGTGGAGACCGGCGGCAATGCCTATATGCGCGAGCGCACGCAGTGGGACAGTGGGGCGAATTTGATTTGTCTGTCGCCGGGTGTTGTGATGGCGTATGACCGGAATGTCTATACCAATACCCTGCTGCGCAAAGCCGGCATAGAAGTCATCACCATTACCGGCGCCGAACTAGGCCGAGGCCGAGGCGGCGGCCACTGCATGACCTGCCCCATCATTCGGGATGCTGTTTGAGTTTTTTTGCTTGGGGCTTGAACTGGTCGAGTGACGAATTTTGATCTGCGCCTTGTTTGGCAGTCTTCGTTTTGAGATGACGATATAGGGCGCTATGCGTTGTTGCGATGC
>CALMCS010000913.1 GCA_937862875.1 uncultured Comamonadaceae bacterium | reverse complement strand
TTGGTCCCTTGAATAGGCAGTTGATTGGAACCCCATGAATTTGATTTCGCTAGGTCAGAGTGATTTGAAGGTAAGCCCCGTTTGTCTGGGAACGATGACGTTTGGAGAGCAGGTGAACGAGGCCGTCTCGCACGCCATTCTGGACAGGTCGCTCGAGCGCGGCGTGAACTTCATCGATACCGCCGAGATGTACGCCGTGCCGACGCGCGCCGAGACCTACGGTGCGACCGAAACCATCATCGGCAACTGGTTCGCCAAGAACCCGGGCGTGCGCAATCGCGTGGTGCTGGCCAGCAAGGTCGCAGGCCCCTCGCGCGCCACGCCGTGGGTGCGCAGCGGCACCGGCATGACGGCCGCGGACATCGAAGCGTCCTGCGACGCCAGCCTCAAGCGCCTGCGTACCGATGTCATCGACCTCTACCAGATTCACTGGCCCGAGCGGCATGTGCCCGCGTTCGGTCAGATGTACTACAACCCGGAAAAAGAAACCAGCACCACACCGATTCTGGAGCAACTGCAGACGCTCGAGAAGTTGGTCAAGGCCGGCAAGATTCGCTACATCGGTTTGTCGAACGAGACCCCGTATGGCGTGCACGAATTCATCCGCTACGCCGAGCAGCTGGGCCTGCCGCGCGTGGTGTCGGTGCAGAACCCGTACTCGCTGCTCAACCGCAGCTGGGAAAACGCGATGGATGAAACCTGCCATCGCCTGGGCGTCTCGCTGCTGGCGTATTCCCCGCTGGGTTACGGCCTGCTGAGCGGCAAATACGATGCCAGCGGCACGACCGGACCGGACGCACCGCCAGAGGCGCGCCTGACGATGTTCGAGTCGATGCGCAACCAGCGCTGGGGCCGCGCGGTGTCGCTCGAAGTGGGGCGTTTGTACAACCAGCTCGCGCGCGACAACGGCCTCACGCCGACTCAGATGGCGCTGGCGTTCTGCTACACCAAGTGGCAGGTTGCGAGCACCATTCTGGGCGTGACGACTGTGGCGCAGTTGGATGAGGACATCGATATCTTCGGCATGCAGCTGAGCGCAGACGTGCTGAAAGAGATCGACGCGATTCGCAAGCAGCACCGCGACCCGGCGCAATAAGTCGCCCCCTGGAATTTTTCGAGTCAGACCATGAGCAAGAAGGACAAGACCACCCACGTCAGCGAGACTCCCGCGACGCAATGGCTGCGCGCCCACAAGGTGGAGTTCACGGAGCATCCGTATGAATACCTCGAACACGGCGGGACCGAGCACAGCGCGCTCAGTCTCGGCCTCGACGAGCATACGGTGGTCAAGACGCTGGTGATGCAGGACCAGGACGCCAAGCCGCTCATCGTGCTGATGCACGGCGACTGCAAGGTTTCCACCAAGAACCTGGCGCGCCAGATCGGCGCCAAAAGCGTCGAGCCCTGCAAGCCCGAGGTCGCCAATCGCCACAGCGGGTTTCTGGTGGGGGGCACGTCGCCCTTCGGTACGAAGAAGCAGATGCCCGTGTTCATCGAGGAAAGCATTCTCGAACTCCCGCGCATCGCCATCAACGGCGGACGGCGCGGGTTTCTGGTGCAATTGAGCCCGCAAGTCTGCGTCGATGTGCTGGGTGCTGTGCCGGTGCATTGCGCGCTGGCAGAATAGGGCGCTGGGAATGCTTCCCGTGAGTCGATGGCCGGGCACGCGTTGCACGGCGATTCGCGGGAAGCTTCGTGAATTATTATTACTATTTATCTCCAACCACTGCTGATCGGTTCCTGTGAGCTCCACTGTACTTTCTATTCTTGTCACGATTGCGGCCTATCTGATCGGCTCGCTGTCGTTCGCGGTCATCGTGAGCCGCGTGATGGGCCTGAACGATCCCCGAACCTACGGCAGCAAAAACCCCGGCGCGACCAACGTGCTGCGTTCGGGTAGCAAGCCGGCCGCCGTGCTGACCTTGTTGCTCGATGCCATCAAGGGCTGGTTGCCGGTGGTGCTGGTGCGCTGGTTTGGCGGTGCCTACGGGCTGGAAGAGGGCACCGTGGCGGCGGTCGGTCTGGCGGCATTCCTGGGCCATCTGTGGCCGATCTTCTTCCGCTTCAAGGGCGGCAAGGGCGTGGCGACGGCTGCCGGCGTGCTGCTGGGCATCAGCGTCTGGCTGGGTATCGCGACCTTGGTGACATGGCTGCTGATTGCCCTGTTCTTTCGCTACTCGTCGCTCGCGTCGCTCGTGGCATCGGCCTTCGCGCCGTTCTATTACGTCGTCGGTGGCGGCACGCTTTGGTATGTGGACGCACGCATTGGCGTGTCGATCGGCATCATGGCGGCCCTGCTGGTGTGGCGACACAAGGAGAATATTGGCCGCCTGATCGCGGGCAAGGAATCGAAGATCGGCTCCAAGAAAAAGAGCTGATCCGATCCGATCTGATGGGATTGAACGAAACGCGGGCCGTTGTTGATCAACGGCCCGCGTTTTGGTTTGTGCTTGTATTCAGTGCAATTGGTTCGCCGCCATCAGGCCCATGCGCACCATCGTGTAGTGGTTGGTGCCCATGCTGACGCTGCTGCTCGGCAGCGCGCTGAGAATGCGCGGCTTGCCCTTGGAGGTGTAGTGCAGCTCCGGCTCCGGAAAGGCCTCGCCGCTGGCGTCCAGCAGGCTGGCGACCACCGGGAAGCTGGTGGACTCGCCGCGGCGCAGCACGATGGCGGTGTCGCCGTTGTCGAGCTTCACAAACGTACCCGGCGGGCACAGGCCAATGGTGCGCACCAGAATGAATCCCACCTCATCGCTCTGCGAGACGTTCTTGCCCAGCAGCGTTCGCATCGATTCGGGTGCACTGCGCCCGGCGCGTGATTTGCGCGGGCTGATGAATGCGGCGTAGCGATCCACCGTGGCCAGAATGTGCGTGAGGCGTTCTTCGGGCCGCAGGCTCTTGAGCGGCTCGCGTGCGCGGTCGCGTTGCGGCGAGTGGTGGTAGGCGACCGAGTCGAGCCACAGATCGTCGTTGACGCCGACCTGCTCGAGCAGCGCCATGCTTTTTTCTGCGTGGCGGTTGATGGCTTCCTGCTGTTGCGCGGTGATGACGTCGGCACGCTCCGCCAGCTCATCCTGCAGCTGCGTCATGGCGATGTTCATGGTGAAGGCCGCGCGCACCAGGCTGTCGCGCTCGTTGCGCGGCAGACCCAGTTCCTGGGACAGCACATGGCACAGGGTCGCGCACACGAGCGCGTGCGACGCGCTATAGCCGGTGCCGTTGGAGGAAGCCAACTGGAAAATGAGATAGAGCGTGGCGTCCAGATCCTGCGCGACCAGATCCTGCATCCATTGATCGCATTGGCGCACCTTGGCGGGAAAGTCATGCGTCTGCGCGGGGCGGTGCAGCAGGCAGCCGAGCGCGGCCTGCATGTCGCCCCATTGAGCAAGCAGCTCTTCGTACTTATTCGTAGAAGTCACTTCTGCGATGCTCCTCACTAATGTGCTCATGTCATTTTTCTTGTATGTTGTTTGACGTCGTCAGCTCGCAGTTCGCGTCGCATTCCGGCTTTGGAATCTCTGCCCCGCAGGCTTGGAAGCAGAGTGCTTGGGTGCAAGCATACAACGGAGAAGGAAAACGCAGTTTACTTTTGCGGTTGGCCTGCCTGCTTACCTTCGTTCCAGCACCATCTCGTTGCTGGAGCGGCTCATCTGAAACGCGTTGAGAAAGCTATTGCCAAGCAGCACGTAAGGCATCGGCTGAGGTATCACCACGGACTCCACGTTGCGCAGTTCGATGTCGCCCACGCGGATGCTCTCGATCATGATGCGCCAGCCCTGAACATTGCCATTGCCCGTGGCCAGCATGACCGGCTGGCCCTGCTCGAATTGCAGTCCGATGCGCTGGGCGTCCGACTTGCTGAGGGCGACGGTGGTGGCTCCGGTATCGATCATGTACTGGATGACCTTGCCGTTGATGAGCCCGGAATTCACAAAATGCCCGCGTGAATCGGCGCGCAGCACCAGTTTCTGCCGGGTGCCCGCACGGCTGCCGCTCACGAACACGGGGGTGTCGCCGAGCCGCAGCGTTTGCCGCGCCCCATCGGCTTCGATGACCGCGCTTTCAGATCCGACCGAGACCACCTTGACGCCGGACGCCGAATCTCCGGCCCCCAGCGTGCGCGGCGCGTTGCCGTCGATCACCAGCAAGGCCTTGCTACCCAGCACGCCGACGAGGGCGGCCTGCTGCGCGGATGCTGGGAATGCCAGAAGTGCGAGGCCGGCAAGCAATGCGCCGCCCGCCACCAATGTATTGAGGGCGGGGAGGCGGGTGGTTGGCATGGGGCGGCCGGTGTGCAGGCGAATCAGTCGCGGAAGTTGTCGAAGGACAGCGGCAGATCGGCCATTTCCTTGCGGATCAGTGCCATTGCGGCCTGCAGGTCGTCACGCTTGGTGCCAGAGACGCGCACCTTTTCTTCCTGGATGGCGCCTTGGACCTTGATCTTGCTCTCCTTGAGCAGTTTCTGGATCTTCTTGGCGTTTTCGCTGTCGATGCCGTTGCGCACCTTCACGACCTGCTTCAGCTTGTCGCCGCCGACCTTCTGGGCCTTCTCGATGTCGAGAAAACGCGCGTCGACGCTGCGCTTGGTGAGCTTGTTGCGCAGAATGTCTTCGACCTGCTGCAATTGGAAGTCGGCATCACCGTACATGGTGATTTCCTTGTCCTTGAGCTCCACGGCGGCGGACGAGCCCTTGAAGTCGAAACGGGTGCCGATTTCCTTGGCGGTGTTTTCGACCGCGTTTTTCACTTCAACAAAATTGGCTTCGAGGACGGTATCAAAAGAAGGCATGGCTTAACTCTCGGAATCTACATACAAACCCTGTGCGACTTTCGCACGGGTGCGACAATAGGTCGATGTTAGTCGAGAACAACGTTCCCCTCCAGTTTTGCAACACCTTTGGCATCATTGCGCGTGCTCACACCCTGGTGCGAGCCCACTCCGTGCAGGATGTCTTCGACCTGATCGCCGAGCCGCAACTGGCGCGCCAGCCCGTGTTCGTGCTGGGTGGCGGCAGCAATATCGTGATCACCGGCGATGTCAAACCGGTGGTGCTGAAGATGGAAATCAAGGGCATGCGTCTGGTCGAAGAGACCGACAGGGACTGGATTGTCGAGGTCGGAGCCGGTGAGGTCTGGCACGACGCGGTCGCGTGGG
>CALMCS010000912.1 GCA_937862875.1 uncultured Comamonadaceae bacterium | reverse complement strand
CCGCTGAAGTCCCGCCGCATTCAAGGCTTGCGATGCGGCTTGCGCCATGAGATCCAGCGCACTGCTACCCTCATGGCGACCAAACGAAGTGCCGCCTGCGCCGCGCACAAACACCCGTGGTTTTGCTGTCATCCGATGTGTCTCCTTTTGCTTTGTTCCTGTGTCTGCTCGCTTGTCTGGCCCGGTCGTCTTTGCGCCGCCGCGCGATGCTCCGTGCGGGCGCCGACCTGTGTCGCCTCGGCCCATCGCACCTGACAGATCAGGGCTTCGCGCAGCAGCGCCTGTCCCATTTCCGACTCACGCGAGAGGATGCGGTCATTGAGCGCCGCAATGCTGATGGCCGCGACGGGCTTGCCCTCGGAGTCGAGAATCGGCACACCGATGCCGCCCATGCGTTCAACCACCACGTCAAGAAGCACCGAGTAGCCCTTGTCGCGCGATTCGGCAATCCGATCGTGCAGTAGCTGCGCATTGATGAGCGGGTAGCGCTGCAGTTGCGACAGCAATATGTCGAGCGCGGCTTCGCGTTCGGCTTCCGGCATCCACGCGAGCAAAGCCAGGCTGCCCGCGCCCACTCCCAACGGACGCCTGCTGCCGACGCGCAGATAGTTCGCGCGGATGGGGTAGGTCCCTTCCTCCACGTCAATGCACAGGGATTCGATGCCACTCGGCATGGATAGAACGACGCTGTCCTCGAATTGCCCCACCAACCGCATGAGGCTGGGGCGAACCAATGGTCTCGGGTCAAATCGCCGGAGCGCGGCGGCCCCCAGCACCATGAGTTCTGGACCCAGGGTGAATTGCTTGTTGACGCTGTTCCGGGCCACAAAACCATCCCGCACCATCATCTCCAACAGCCGCAATGCGGTCGCCTTGTCCAGATCGGCCGCTGCGGCGATGTCCGTCAGCCGGGAGTTACCGCCCTCGGACATCACACGCAGGATGCGCATCGCCCGCTCGACGGAGGAAACGCTATTGCCCGGAGGCCGTGTCATGACTGACTTTGAATGAACCAAAGCTGCTTTGGATGTGGGCATGAATGTTTCCGACAGTGAAACTGTTGCGGTTGAAAATATAGAGGGAGTCTAAAATCAGGTCAAAAACTTGATTGAAAGTTTTGCCTGTTGAAACTTCTGGCCATCAGATGGCTCGCCCCACCGATGAGGGCAGATTGGGCGATTGAAGAAAAGCTTTGTTAAAGTCGTTTGAGGCTCTACGGGGTCACAACGCGTCAATCGCCTCATTCACAGAGTTTCGGACGGGCCCAAAGCATGCAATTCACGAAAGTCGGACTCACCCTCCCTTGGTTGCTCCTCGCTGCAACCCCCGTGTTCGCCCAGATCAACGCAGGGACGCTGTCTCCCACTCCCTCGCCACCGTTCCAACTCACAAAGGTCGCAGAGTTCGATCTGCCCTGGCGTATTGCTTTCCTGCCAGATGGACGCATGTTGATCACCGAGAAGACCGGCAAGCTCTTCCTGGCAAGCCAATCCGGGCAGAAGCTGGAAGTGAGGGGCGTGCCGCAGGTGTTGAGTCAGAGTCAGAACGGCCTGCTCGGCGTCTACCTGTCCCTGACGTATTCGAGCGATAAGGCGATCTACCTGACGTATTCAGAGCCCGGTAAGGACTCGGGTACCTCCAGCCTCGCACTCGCCCGTGCGACGCTCAAGATGGGCGCCGACGCCGCGTCGCTGGAGAACCTGAAGGTCATCTGGCGCGACCCGATCAAAGGCAAGGGTGGTCAGGTTGGCGCTGCCGTGGCGTTTTCTCCTGACCATAAGTTTCTCTTCCTCACCGCAGGTGATCGGCAGCGCTTCACGCCTGCGCAAGACCCGAACCAACCGGCCGGCAAGATTCTGCGATTGACTCTCGATGGCAAGCCGGCACCCGGCAACCCGATGGAGGGCAAGACCGGCGCACAGTCGGTGGCGGTGATCGATCCACCCAAAGACACGGAGGCCGCCAAGACCGCGCCGGTCGTGCGTACCTACGTTTTTGATGGCCCCAATCTCACGCCTTCCGAGACCTGGAGCTCCGGGCATCGCACGCCCTACGGCCTCGCGTTTGCGCCCGATGGTCGGCTTTGGGAGTTGGAGCATGGCCCGCGCGGTGGCGATGAGCTCAATCTGATCGAGCCGGGCAAGAACTACGGTTGGCCGCTGGTTTCCTATTCGGTGAATTACGACGGCGTGCCGATTCCCAGTCCCGATACGCGCCCCGATCTCGCCAAGCCTGTTATCTACTGGACGCCGGTTCTCGCGCCCGGCAGCCTGATGTTCTACAGCGGAGCGATGTTCCCGCAGTGGAAGGGCTCGGCATTCGCTACTGGCCTCGTGACGCGTGCTCTGCATCGGATCGAGGTCAACGGCGCGACTGCGAAGCCTGCCGAGGTGTGGACGGTGGGCTTTCGTCCGCGCGACATGGCGCAGGCACCGGATGGTGCGCTGTGGGTGATCGAGGATGACCGCAGTGGTGGCTTGTATCGGCTCACGCCGAAGTGAGCGCGAAAGCAAGCCACCAACTGGTACTCACTTAATGAATCAGGCCAACGCAGTACCGAGGGTCACCAGCATCCGTGCCCAGGCGCGTTCGGATTGGGTGGCGTCGTAGACCTGAGTGTCGGGCGGGCACCAGCCGTGGGCCGCGGGGTAGACCTCTACCTCGGCTGGTCGCTTTGCGCCGTCGAATGCGGCGCGCAGTGCCCCCTTGGCTTCTGGATCTTTGGTGTCGTCGTTTTCTGCAATGGCGATCAGGTAGCTCGCCTGGGTTTGGCCGATCAGGCGATGCGGGCTGTCGGGCGCTGCGGTCACCATGGCCGCGCCGTGGAAGGTGGCTACGGCTCCCACACGATCAGGCGCTACGGTAGCGGTGCGCACGGCCATCGGGCCGCCCATGCAGTAACCGGTGGTGCCGATTTTGCGTTTCTTGTCTACCTCGGCCTGGGTGTCCAGCCAGGCTACGAAGGTTTTACCGTCGCTCAGGTGCATGGCGGGCGTCAGTGCTTGCATCAGCGGCATCACTTCGGCGATGGGGGTCTTGCCGGCTTGTGCTGCTGTTGGGGCTTTCTTCTGTCTATAGAAGGGGTTCACTACCAACACGCTGTAGCCAGATTCGGCGAGGCGGCGGCCCATCTGCCTGAAGGCTGGGCGCAGGCCGAAGATGTCGGGCCATATCAGCACGCCGGGTGCTGCGCCTGAGGTGGGGGCTACGAAGTACGCGTCGCAGATGCCGTCTGGCGTGGTGATGCTTACCTCGCGCTCTGTGACCGCTACCGCGTTGGCTACTCCGGGGAGGGTGGTCAGTAGGCCTGCGGAGGCGGCCCATGTGGCGAAGTCGCGGCGGGTGTACTTCTTGTGGAGTTCTTCCTGTTCGTGTTGATCGCACATGGTTGGGGTGCCTTTTTTTGGATGGTTTTGGGTTGGGTTGGGATGATCGCGCTGGGGTATGTTGCGCTTTTGGGGGCTGGCTGTCTATTGGGGCTGCGCCTGTTTTATTTTTGGTGTGTTTGATTTTTTTGTGCACTGTCTGCTGGGAGTTGCCGGGAGTTCGCCCGGCAGCGAAATCCCTTTTTGCTTGCGCACAAAAAGGAATCAAAAATGCGCTTTGAATACCCACGGCGGAACTCTCTACGCGCTGCGCGCTCCGTTCAGACAGCCGCCGTGAGTCAGTGGTGGGGAGGAATGCTCGGCACTTCGCTGCGCTCGTGTTTTGCGCTTCGGTGTGCTTGCATTTTTGTTCTGGTGCCCGCTGCTTGTTGGGGGTTGTTTGCTTTCGGTTGCGGACTTCCAGATACTGGCGAAGGTTGGGTTTTGGTTGGTTTGATGGTTGAGATATCGAATTACTACTTAGCACTTTGCAAGTGTCTGAATCTCTTAGAAAGTGTCCATGCAGGAACCCCTGTTTTTTGAAATCCCCGGATGCTTTCGGAAGTGGCTCGACGCTCATGCCAACAGTGAGTTGGAACTGCTCGTCGGTTTTCACAAAGTAGGCACGGGCGAGCCGTGTATGACCTGGTCGGAGTCCGTCGACGAGGCGCTGTGCTTTGGCTGGATCGACGGCGTTCGCAGGCGTATCGACGATACGAAATACAGCATCCGCTTCACGCCGCGCAAGCCGACTTCTATTTGGAGCTCGGTCAATATCGCCAAGGTGGATCGGCTGCAAAGGGAAGGTCGCATGACGCCAGCGGGACTTGCTGCATTTGCGAAGCGGACCGCATCGCGGTCATCTGTCTACTCCCATGAGCAGAAGGAGACGGCCGAGCTCCTCGCCCATGAGCGACAGGCTTTTGAGAGCAACCAAGTGGCTTGGCGATTTTTCGAACAGACACCGCCTGGCTACAAGAAGCGATTCCTGCATTGGGTTTGCAGCGCAAAGAAGGCTGAGACGCGGAGTGCCCGGTTGGCGAAGCTTATTGAGGCCAGTGCGTTGCAGCAGCGTTTGGGTTGAAGGCCAGCCGTGCTGGTTGGGAGCAGGGGCGCGACGGTGGCCTAACGGATGGGAACCGCCATTCAGTCACCTGTCATCTCCCATGTTCGCAGGCAGGCGCATCGATGGAGGCATCCATTGCGCCCATAGGCACGCGACGACTGCGGGGAGGAACGCAGCGCCCGCAAGACTGTGATGGGGAATCCACCAGTACACCGCCAGGGCGGCGGAGAACGCACTGGCGAGCAGCAATAGAAGGCGGCTCACGATCCGCAATGCCAAGTAAGTTCGTGGCAATAGCGCACCGACGAGTCCGGCCAGCAACAGATATATCGAGTTCATGACGGTGAGCACAATGAGAAACAGGATGGCGTCCGCGTTCGGGGAATAGACCCCGTTCCGCAGGTTTCTATCCAATACCCAGATCGTTACGGCATCGGCTAGAACAACGCAACCCAAAATGAGCAGAGCGGCGTTGCAGCGAGAGAGTGGCTTGAGTTTTGGCATGTCGTCCATGCTGGCCGAGCTCTGTGCGCGGAGTTTGAACTCTCTGTGAGCCGTGGGTGAAGTGCGTCAGATAACGCTCGCAACGGCGCTTTCCAGTTCTCACTTCTATGGATAGGACGCGGAGTGGGAAAGCCGTTGCGCGTCGGTCGTGGCTCCAAAGCATTCAGCAGAATCTGGGAAAGACATGAGCCCATCTCCATATGTTTTAAATATGCAGATGACCATTTCACGCTATTTTACTTTTGAGGAACCCAGTTTTACGATAGCCAACGACTGCCTGTAGCTGTGCAGCAATTACTACATACAAAGAGACAAACATGCTATCCCTGCCTCGTTGGCGAACTCTGGCCGCTGTGCTTTTCACTCTTCCTGCGGCATGGTGCCAAACCGCGACGGCGTTGCCGTTTACGCCGGGTAATGTGGTTGTCTATCGCGTAGGCGATGGCAGCCGTTCGCTGGTGGCTACGGGGAATCCGGTGTTTCTCGATGAATATCAGGCAGACGGTGAGCTGGTTCAGTCGCTTCCGATGCCTGTGGCGGCTAGCGGCTCGCAGATGCCTTTCGCCGGTGGCGGGACCGCGGGGTCGGAAGGCTGGCTCACGCGTTCCGAGAACAAGCGCTGTCTGGTGGTGCCGGGGTATGGGCGTGACCCCGCAATTACCTCGGGGAATTTGGTGAGTGCGGCCAATCTTGCTCGGGTGGTGGGGGTGGTTTCGCACAAAGGGGCGATTGATACATCGACTGCATTGGTGGATTTTTCTACCGGGGTCAATAATTTTCGTGGGGCTGCCAGTTCTGATTGCTCCTCGTTCTGGGTGACCAGCAGCGCCGACGGCACGCGCTCGGCGAGGCTTGGGCAGGGGGCTACTAGCGCTGTGGCTGCTGCACCTGCGAGTGGCCGAGTGGTGATGGTGGTCGATGGCCAGCTCTATAACTCCTCCAACACCGGCACCAACATCTCCAAGGGTATCAACCGAATCGGTACTGGTTTGCCGACCACGGCGACCACAGCTGTGCGATTGCCAGGCTTGACGTAAGCGCTG
>CALMCS010000911.1 GCA_937862875.1 uncultured Comamonadaceae bacterium | reverse complement strand
CCTACCAGATCGAAACCACCTTGCGCCGCTTCAAGCAGTGGATGGAAACGGGCGAAGTCAGCACCACAGAGGGCCAGCCATCGGGCAAACGCAGCTTCAAGACGCGGCTGCTGGACAAGGCTGCAAACAAGGCTGGCAACAACGCCGGCAACAAGGCACATGCTGCCGGTACGCAAACGAACGGAGGTCTGTCATGAAAGCCAATTGCTGGCACGGCAAGCGCGACGTGCGGGTCGAGCAGGTGCCCGATCCCGCCATCCTCAATCCGGGCGACGCCATCATCAAGGTCAGCTCCACGGCCATCTGCGGCTCCGACCTGCACCTCTACAATGGCGTCGTGCCGACCATGGAGCAAGGCGACATCCTCGGCCATGAGTTCATGGGCGAGGTAGTGGAAGTGGGTGCCGCCGTGCGCAAGCTCGAGGTGGGAGACAGGGTCGTGGTGCCGTTTCCCATCGCCTGCGGACGCTGCTTTTTCTGCGAACAGCAGCTGTATTCGGTGTGCGAGAACTCCAATCCGAACGCCTACATGGCGGAAAAGATGTGGGGCCACTCGGGCGCCGGCATCTTTGGCTATTCCCACCTGACGGGCGGCTACGCGGGTGGCCAGGCGGAATACGTGCGCGTGCCCTTCGCGGACGTCGGCCCCATCAAGGTGCCGGACGAGCTGAAGGATGAACAGGTGCTGTTCCTCTCGGACATACTGCCGACCGGCTACATGGCGGCCGAGGCCTGCGACATCGCACCGGGCCAGGTGGTGGCCGTGTGGGGCTGCGGCCCCGTGGGACAGTTCGCCATCCAGAGCGCCTTCCTGCTCGGCGCGGAGAGGGTCATCGCCATCGACCATTATCCTGAACGCCTGCGCATGGCGCGCGAACTGTCCGGAGCGGAAACCCTGCATTTCGATGCGGTGGACGTGCCCGATGCGCTGCGTGAAATGACGGGTGGACGGGGTCCCGACGCCTGCATCGATGCGGTCGGCATGGAAGCCCACGGTTCCGGCATCAGCTATCTCTACGACCGCCTCAAGCAAACGATGAAGCTGGAGTCGGACCGTCCCACGGCCTTGCGCGAAGCCTTGATGGCTTGCCGCAACGGCGGCGTGGTCTCGGTGCCCGGGGTCTATGGCGGCTTCAGCGACAAGATTCCATTCGGCTCCATCATGAACCGTTCACTGACCATCAAGACGGGGCAAACGCATGTGCAGCGCTACATGCAGCCCCTGCTGGAACGCATACAGCGGGGCGAACTTGATCCCGGCGCCATCATTTCCCATCATCTGCACCTGGACGAAGCGCCGCATGGCTACGACATCTTCCAGAAGAAACAGGAGCAATGCATCAAGGTGGTGCTGCATCCGGGACAGTAAGCGCCTTGTCCGGACTGCCTGGCGCGAACCTGCGGACGCCGGCTAAGCCTGGCCTGGCGCCGGCAGCCTATCAGACCAGCAGCGCGGCGCTCATCGAACGCACTTCCTCGTTTGACTCGGCCAGGATGCTTTGCAGGGTCTCGTTGTCGATAATGAAATCGATGACGGAGTCGGACGGCGTGAGCATTTCCACGAAAGTCGCCTGCAGTGGCGAGGCCACGGGCGAGAGTTGCTTGGCCAATAACAAGGTGTCGAGCAGGGAGTCGGGCGGGATGGACAGCAAGCCGTCGCGCAAGCCCTCGATGGCCTCGCTGACGGACAGCGGAATCAGCAGCTTCTTCATGACTTCGCGCGAAATGATCTCTTCGGCCGATTCCATCCAATGGTCGGCGTCGTCATCGAGCAGGCCGGGAAACTCGTCGGCGCGCGACAGCAGGTAAAAGCCGCCCAGATCG
>CALMCS010000910.1 GCA_937862875.1 uncultured Comamonadaceae bacterium | reverse complement strand
GCCGCACGCCCAGTGCCTGATAGGTTTGCAGATACTCGTGCGCCATGGTGCCGATCGGCACCAGATTCATGTCGCGTGCGAGCAGCACGTTGCTGGTGCCCTTGAACCATTGCGGCGTCTGCTCGGCAAAGGCCTGCACCACCTCGCGTTGCCACGCACCGCTGAAGCGGCGGCGCACGCCGAAGTCGAACATCTCGAACGGATTGAGCATCGGGGCCTCATCGGCCAGCGACTGCACGCGTTTGATCTTGGCGGCCAGGCGCTTGCGCCCCTCGGCGATGGCGGCGCCCTGGTCGGATCGGCGGAAATACAGCTCGTTGACGATCGCGAGCACGAAGATCTCGAACGCCATCACGTGCACTTGAGGGCCGTGCGCGATGATCGACAGAGTCTCGCCGTCCGCACGCGCCTCGATGAACGAGCGCTGGAATTGGAAGATGCGCAGAAAGTCGACAAAGTCGCTCTTGATGAAGCGCAGCGAGCCCACGTAGGCCAGCTCGTCCGGCGCAAACCGCAGTTGGCACAGCGCGTCGAGTTCGGCGTTCACTTCGTCCAGCAATTCGGCGAGCGGGTAGGCCGGGTGGTTGCGGCAGACAAAACGATATTCCACCTCCACTTGCGGGTGCCGGTGCAGCAGGGCCTGCCACATCGTGAACTTGTAGAGGTCGGTGTCCAGCAGGCTGGTGATGACGGGCTTGTCTTGGATTCGCATGGGGTGGTGCCTCTATGGTCTCTGCGGTCTCGGCGCGAAGGTCGCTGCGTTGTTGCTGGGGTTGCCGTTGGCTCTGGGTCTCAGAGCGCCAGTTCGGACGATTGTGCCAACCGCACTCCCTGAGTGTGCATGGATTCGAGAAATGCCGCGTGTTCGCGTTCGAATCCGCCCACGGGGCTCATGCAGTCGGTGAGCAGCGTGACGCGCGCGGGCGTCCAGCCGGCCACCAACTTGGGCAGCATCTCAACGATGTGTTCGGTCGTGGATCGAACGCAGTGGCTGCTGGCTTCCCCGGCGATGATCAGCTGATCGGCTTCGGCCAGCGAGAGCAGCAATGGCGTGTTGGTCTGCGTGGTGGGATCGGCGGGGTCGGGTACTTCGGCGCGAATGGCGCTGTAGTTCTCGGTCCACGGATTCATGCCCTTGAAGATGCTGCGCACGGCCTTGTGTCCGGCGAGCTGCCAGGCACCGCAGGCGGCGAGCACCTCGGCATGGATGCCGTGGCCCCAGCTGCCAATTTCGCAGTGCACGGGCCACACCATCAACTGGTAGCGGTTCTGGGCTTCGAGCGCGTCGAGGTAGTCGAGCACGCGTTCGATGGCCTGCGCATCGCGCGGAGCGTATTCGCCGCTGCGCACCTGGGCGGCCGCAATGGGGGTGAACGGTGACACGGCGCTGCCGTCGGCCTTGCGCCAGAAGCTGGGGTGGGCGATGTCGTAACGCTGGTGAGAGTCGAGCGTGACCGTGATGTCGGTGATTCGGGCCGCTTGGCGCTGAACGAATTGCGCGAGGCGCTGCAGGTCGGCATGTGCGCCGCTCACGGGCAGCGATGGCGCGATCTTTTGGCCAGTGAGCACATCGGTGGGGCACCAGTCGGCGGGGAGATCGCAGAAGTCATTCTGCGGATCGACGATGAGCAGGTGGTTGATGCGGGAGAGGTTCGTTTTCATGGAGGTCGTCCTTCAATGAAGTACTCGATGGCTGCAGTGTAATTAAGTTAGTTTATTTTTGCAACTAACAAAAAATGAAAAAGTGAATTGTTACTATCGAGATATTGCTGATACGCTCTTGTTTGTAATGATTTGAATCTAACCATGGCGACTGTGCTTCGAGTCGTCTGCAGCAGCAGGAACCCATCCACCATGGCGGAAAATTCTCGACATTCCTCGCATCCTTCCATCGTCTGCACGGTCGATGTGGTGCTTTTGACCTTGCGCGAATCGCGGCTTGAGGTGTTGCTCGTGCAGCGCGACAAGCCGCCTTTTGAGGGCGCCTGGGCCTTGCCCGGGGGCTTTGTGCACGCGCAGGAAGATGCTGACACTACGGCCAGCGCCATGCGGGTGCTGAAGGAAAAGGCGGGGCTGGAGAGTCCGTATCTGGAACAGCTGGCGACGTTCTCCGGCTTGGCACGAGACCCACGGGGCTGGTCGATTGCGGTGGTGTATTGCGCGTTGGTGCCGTTCGAGGCGCTGGCGAAGGTGCTCGGCGGTGACAGCGTGAATGCGACAAATACGGTCCGGTTGCAGGACGCGGCAAGCCTCAGTCGCCTTCCGTTCGACCACGATGCCATGGTCGCCGCTGCGCTGGCGCGGGTGCGCAGCAAGAGCCAGTATTCGTCGTTGCCGGTGCATCTGTGTGGAGCGGAGTTCACGTTGCCGCAGCTGCAGCAGATCTATGAGGTGGTGCTTGGCGAGCCGGTCAACAAGGTGAGCTTTCGCCGCAAGATGGAGGAGCTCGACATGCTCGAGCCCGTGCCCGGAGCGATGCGTGGCGGTGCTGCCCATCGGCCCGCGCAGTTGTACCGGGTGCGAGAGCCGTTTCGCAGCAGCCTCTCGCTGTTGGCGCGTGGGCTGTAGTGTAGGCAAGCCAAGAAAAATGCTCGCGCAAGGCGAGCATTTCGAGATGGGATCTCCGCTGGAGACTTCAGTGCTAACTGAGCGCCCCGATCCCCAGAATCGCCAGTACGACGAAGATCACCGCAATCACCAGGAAGATGAAGAACAGCACCTTGGCGATGCTGGCTGCGCCTGCCGCCACACCGGTAAAGCCGAAAACGCCGGCAATCAGCGACACGATGGCAAAAATGATGGCCCACTTGAGCATGAAAACCTCCAGAAACTGAATGAACGGTGCATTTCGAATATTCGAGAACGTCTGAATATTTGAAATCAGTGAGCGCGAGTTTAGGAGTGTGTTGGTGCGTCTTTGGTGGGCGGAATGGCAGTGTTTGCGTAGGCAAAAATTGACACTGAGATGACGGCGAGCAACGCAGGACTACCGCGGGACGAAAAAAAGCCAGATCTCCGCTAGAAGCGTGAATCTGGCTTTTGGCTGTCGCAGCGGAACCTGGGTTCCGCTATCGAGGGCTTACTTCAGGCCGGCGGCATCGCGCAACAGCGCGATCTTGTCGGTCTTTTCCCAGGTGAATTCGGGCTCTTCGCGGCCGAAGTGACCATAGGCGGCGGTCTTTTCGTAGATTGGGCGCAGGAGGTCCAGCATTTCGATGATGCCGCGTGGGCGCAGGTCGAAATTGGCGGCCACGATCTTCGCGATTTCCGAATCAGGAATCACGCCGGTGCCTTCGGTGTACACGGTGATGTTCATGGGGCGAGCCACGCCGATGGCGTAGGCCACTTGCACCTGGCACTGACGCGCCAAGCCTGCTGCCACCACGTTCTTCGCCACGTAGCGGGCAGCGTAGGCAGCGGAACGGTCAACCTTCGTTGGATCCTTGCCGGAGAACGCGCCACCGCCGTGGGGGCA
>CALMCS010000909.1 GCA_937862875.1 uncultured Comamonadaceae bacterium | reverse complement strand
ACAACTTGCCAAATGATTTCGACAAAATTGGAGAACAGAAAATGGGTGGACGCGGTAGTGGGCGGCGCAGCAGCTACAGCGGCAAACCGGAGACCAATGACTCGATGCCGCTTGACATCCGCATGATCGCCCGCAGGGGCCTGTTGATACCAGGCCGTAGCTTTGGTTGGGAATGGACGGTGAACGACCGGCCGGTGGCGAGCATCCGTATCCGGGTGGATTGGGAAAGCCTGGTGCTGTCCTACCGCATGAAAAGCACAGGCGAGGTGGTCGAACAACGTGTGCAAACGCAGACTACCCCCTGCCACCTGGGCGGCCAGCGCCACTGGTTCACCTGCCCCCGGTGCAGCAATCGGGTGGCCGTGGTCTACGCGCCGGGTCGTTACTTTGCTTGCCGCCAGTGCTGCGGACTGGGATACGCCACGCAAAAAGAAAGCGCAGGCGACAGAGCAGCCACTCGCGCAGACAAGCTACGGAAACGGCTGGGCTGGGAGGCTGGCATTTTGAACGGACCGGGTGGAAAGCCCAAGGGCATGCACTGGAAGACTTTCCTACGGCTCAAAAGTCATCACGATGCACTGGTCCAGATCAGCTTGCAGGACATGGCCCGCCAGTTTGGCTTTCTTCAAAAACTGGTGGATGGGTGAATTTGTTTCGCAAAACTGCCCTGGATATTGAGGGCGTTGATCGCCCTTGCCCAAAACTTGGCGCGCCCAATGTGAGATGCCAATGTTGTGCCATCGACAAATGAGCATTTGAGGCCTGGCCTCGGTTGTCATGACTGCTTTGAATCAACGACGCCATCACTTGAACGACTGGCTGCGTCAACAGCTTGCAGAAATTCACCTGTCAGGCGATAGATGCCTGGGCGCTTGCTTTCTCGTGGACCGGCGACATTCAGCGTCTCGATCTCATGGTGACGCAGCCATGCGAGCACTTTGACTGCAACATCCGTTACGCCCCCGTCGTCCAGCTGAACGACGAGATACGGTTTGGCCATCCGCTCGGCAAAAATTTGGGTAGCGAGTGTCCCACCTTCCATTCCGCCGATATTGATGATCAATGTGCCATCGCTGTCTTCTACGTTGCGGCGGGTGCGCTGGCGGTAGCCACCATCGGTCAGTTCGGCGAGTTGGTATTTCAATGGGACAGGGCCGTCCTCGGCCTGGCGCCACCCAGGTGCCCAGCCTCCATGTGTGTACCCGTGCTCAATCGCAAAATCCAGCGCACCACGATCTGCGCCGGTTTGCCCGCCTGAGACAATGTGCTTGCAGAAGCGAGGCGGTTCGCGGAGGTGGTTTCGAAAAGGCGGCAGCGGTAAAAGTGTTCCGTCGGCAAGAACTTCCATGCGTTCGTCAATGCGGTGATTCGGGTCTTCGCAGGGCTTGTAATAAATTACGCGATACGCATCACCCACCTCCTCCTTGAGACAACGGGTCAGTTGCAGGCCGCGCGTGTGGAATGCCACCCAATCCCAATCACTGGCGTCAAAGTCAGCCGAGTAGAACGATGTGCGATCAAACTCGATGGCCCAATCTGCAAACTTGCGCCAGAGTCCTTCTGACATTGGGAACGATTCGTCCCAATACGTTCCATCGCAACAATTGGGACCTAAGCCGCCCTCATCGGGCTTGTCCACCAGCCACAGGAACGGCGCGTTGCCATAGTCCACCATCACGGTGAGGATGGGAACAATCGTCTTGCACTCGGAATGATTCATGACCGGATCAATCGTACGCACGGTTGTGCATGCAGGTTCCACCTCGTCGTACTCCGTCACCGCGAGGATGCGACCCACGGATGGTTCAGTACGATGTCTTGGGTTTGGGCATGGTCATCGTCAGGCTCAGGATCGCCCTGCACATCCCAGTGCTGCGGATCAAACTCCGTTGAGAAGA
Source organism: uncultured Comamonadaceae bacterium (assembly GCA_937862875.1). GTDB lineage: Bacteria > Pseudomonadota > Gammaproteobacteria > Burkholderiales > Burkholderiaceae_C > Diaphorobacter_A. Next base: position 1,339 of record CALMCS010000909.1, on the reverse strand, counting down.
AGCGGATCAACTCCGCCTTCAACGCCGCAGCCAATTTGGCGCGCGAAACAATGCCCTCCAACAGCCTCTTGTTCTCATAGGTGTGCGTGACACGCAGCAATACACGCTGCGGATCATCGGTACGCAGCACCGTCACCCCCCGTGCGCGCGCCAACGGCGAACAGGCCTGGGGCCGCATCCGTTATTCGAGCACGCAGATCTTGGCTGGACGCGCCGTACTGCGCGATATAAAGGCAAGGCAACAAGTCATCCAGCTGCCCGAGCAGCGGCCCGCAGTTACGAACGATTTCTCGCGATGGAAATTGCTGCTCCTCGCTCACGCTCCAAGCCAACTTCATGATTCACCTCCTTGTGCACAGACGAAGCAGTTCGAAGTGATCGCTAGGTCGCTTCAACCGACACTTGCGACCTCGTTGGCGTCACTCACCCCGTCCACCGCGCCGCCCAATTCAAACACTAGGTCGGGCCAGGCGCTGGTCGTCATGCCAGCCAGACCTGCGACCATGGCTTCAACCAACCCAGGTCAACGCTGGCGGGCGTTGCAGCCGGGCTGCCAGCAAGCAGTTCGCGCAGCCGCAGAACCGTTGACTGGAGGGCGCCGATCAAGCCCGCAGACTTTGCCAGCGACTCATAGGTGTCTCTCCGGGACATCAGGTACAGGAACGCCTCGACCACTTTGGATTCGGCATGCACAGTGCCTGCGTGCGAGGCCATTGCCAGCTCAAGCCAGTCCACCAGCGCAACGCCCAGGCCCATCTGCCGCAGGCCCACATAGGTCGATGGCCATTGGGATGCGGGTGTGATGCGCAGCCACTCGCTCACCCCCAGCGGAGTCAAACCTTCGTAATGCTCCGATCTCGCCCAATAGCGCGGGTCCTGGTGGTCAATGATCTGGTCGCGTTTGCGCAGGAATGCCGGAAGAGTGCGATCGTCAGCCTGGCTGCGCAGGAAGGCTGGGACTTCGAAATCATCCATTGAGCCAGACTGCAAGGACGATGCTGGTGTTCTTACCGTCCGCCAGACCGCAGGTACTGACATTACTTGCATATCGGGTGCATTAACGCTTACACGGCTCGCCAAAATCCCACTGCTTCGAGAGAATCTCACAGTGCCAATGCCACCCCAGCCCGCCGGAACCATCTGCGGGACTTTTTGTAGCTCTGGCATATCAATGGCCTTCTCGCCATCGGCCCGTTCATGCACCAGCAGGAAGTTGGTTTTGTCGGTCACCAACTGGTAGGCCACTGCCAGCGCGGCGGCATCAGGCATGGTGACAGTCACGGCGTCGGTGTCGGTGTCGGTTGACCCCAGGCGTACGGCTGCCACCATGCGCGCCAGC
>CALMCS010000908.1 GCA_937862875.1 uncultured Comamonadaceae bacterium | reverse complement strand
CAACCTTGCCAAGGTTGAGGTCGAGAGTTCGAGACTCTTTTCCCGCTCCAATTTATGATCTACAGACTTCCACTGGGGTCTGTAAGTCGTTGAAAAAAGGAGCTTCGGCTCCTTTTTTCATTCCAGCAAAAGCCACTGGAATCCACCGACAGCCAGCGTTTTTGAGGCCAAAAACAAGGCCAAAGAATACGGGTGGTTCCGGTGCCGGGTTCTTGCTGGGGTTGGATCGGGATGACCAGCAGCATCGGGCCTAAGTCCAAGACTTAGGAGCTTCGATGATGGCACTCTCTGATCTGACTGTGCGGCAAGCCAAGGCCGCTGACAAAGCCTACAGCCTCCCCGACACCGATGGCCTCGGCCTGGTGGTTGCCCCTACCGGCGGCAAATCATGGCACCTGCGCTACTACTGGCTCGGCAAGCAAAAGCGCATCTCCCTGGGCAACTACCCCGAGATCGGCCTGCGCGAAGCGCGTACCTTGCGCGACGAAGCCCGGGCGCTCCTGGCCAAGGGCATCAACCCCCACACCGACCGCAAGCAGAAGCGGCACGCGGTCAAGCTGGCTTCCGATTACACCTTCAAGGCGGTCTTCGATGCCTGGGTCGAGCATCGCCGCAAGGAACTCAAGGAAGGTCGCCAAAGCACCCTCTCGCAGATCCTGCGGATTTTCGGCAAGGACGTGCTGCCCACCCTTGGCAAGATGTCGATCTACGACATTCGCCGGCCCCAGCTTCTGGGCGTCCTGGCAAGGATCGAGGAACGCAAGGCCTTCACCACAGCAGAAAAGGTCCGCACCTGGTTGAGTCAGTTGTTCCGCTATGCCCTCGTGATCGTCGAGGGGCTGGAAGCCAATCCGGCCTCCGACCTGGATGTGGTGGCGGAGCCCAAGCCCCCGGTGAGCCACAACCCGTACCTGCATCTGCCCGAGCTGCCAAACTTCCTCCAGAAGCTCCGGCGCTACAACCCGCGTGGCTGGCAAACCCAGCTCGGCATCCGGCTACTGTTCCTGACCGGTGTGCGCACCGGTGAGTTGCGGCTGGCAACCCCGGATCAGTTCGACCTGGACCGCGGCCTGTGGATCATCCCGCCGCAGATCGTCAAGCAGCTTCAGGACGAGATGCGCAAGGCCGGCAAGCGCCCCCAGGACGTGCCGCCCTACATCGTGCCGCTGTCCCTTCAGGCCATCGAGATCGTGCGCTACCTCTTGGGGGTGATGCGGCCCGCCCAGGTTCATCTGCTCACACACCGCAGCGAACTTAAGAAGCGCGTCAGCGAGAACACCCTCAATGCCGCCCTGAAGCGGATGGGCTACGAGGACCAACTGACCGGCCACGGCATCCGCGGCACCATCTCGACGGCGCTCAACGAGATCGGTTATCCCAAGATTTGGGTGGACGCTCAGCTCTCGCACTCCGACCCGAACAAGGTGAGTTCGGCCTATAACCACGCCAAGTACGTAGAACCGCGACGTCGGATGATGCAGGACTGGGCCGATCGCCTCGACCTGCTCGAGCAGGGTCAGGTGGAAGCCGCCAGTGCTCACCTCACCATTCGTATCGAAGGGGTGCCGGCGATGGCAGAAGACGAGCCTGTTGCCGCCGCCGCTGTGTTCCCTGAAGGCTCTGTGCCGCCTGTAGTGGCTGCTCCCATCGTCGTGACTCCGAACGACGCCGGAAGCACGTTCCAGCGACTGTCGCAGGTGCCTCCGGCGCCCACGCGGGCGCCGGAACCGGAAGTGTCCGCAATTCAGCGCGAGCGCGAGGAAATGCTTGCTATGTACGAGTCACCGAGCTGTCTGCCAGTGCCGCTGTTCGGCAAGCTGGCTGGGAAGTCCAAGGATCAGATCAACCGCGAGTTGAAGGCCGGCAAGCTGCTATCCATCAGTTTGGGCAACCGCGGGCAGCGCGTTCCCGACTGGCAACTGGTGCCGCTCAAGCACAAGCTGGCGCAGGTGCTCATGAACCAACGCCCGCACGCGGATTCGTGGGACCTGTACCGCATGCTGACCCAGCCGCACCCGGACCTGGGTGATCGCGCGGCCATTGATGCGGTCACGATGACCAACGTGCCCGCGATTGTCCGGGTCATCATGGGCGACTACCGGCACCATGCGGATGCGCCCGAGACTGTTGCTCCGCGGCCCATCCCTGAGGATGTGGGGCAGAGCGCCCGTCGGCTGGTGGATAGCACAGTGGTCTTTGAAGGGGCCTAACCCTTGCGCTTCAACCCATGGTCGGGGTGAGGCGCCCGGGGGTCACCCACTACGCGAACCAATTTGCAGCGCTCTGCGCTCGTACCGCTCAGCAACGGGATCAGCACGCGCGTAGGCTCGTTGCAGGTACGTCACGACCGGGTAGGGGCCACCAACGAGCGGTCGCATGCGGATTCCCAACCCGTGAGCACGCGCGATGCGCGGTTGCGCAGATAGCCCAACGCTGTATCCGCCGGCAACCCACAGTGCCGCCATCTCGAACGAAGTCACCCACTGTATGTTGTTCTGATCCACCGGCATGAGGGAGGCCTGCCTCTCATCCAGCAGGGGGCAAGCCTCCGCCTGCCAACGATAGACGGGGTACGCTTGGAGATCGGCGATGGTGAGTTTCTCCTGGTCAAGAAAGAAAAACCGCGGCGGCATGGCTACGGCCATGTTCTCGGCCCACACGGGTTGCGTGCTGAGGGCCGGTCGCTGATCCCCTGAAGCGACATCCCTGCGTCGTAGCGGCCTTCATGAAGGCCCTGAAGCAAAACGTCACTTGAAACCTCGAAGAAAGTGAGAGTGACGTCTGGCTCTTCCGCGCGTTGCCGCGCCAAAAGCGCTGATAGTTGTGATGAAGGTACGCCCGGCGCTACCGCAAGCCTGAAACCGGGGGAAGAATTGGTGGCGTCGTGCATGAGAGCACCCAAGGAGAAAGTTGGTCAAAACAAGCCAATGTGATACGCATGGGTTAAATTTAACGTGGTTAAATTTCAGTGACTGTTCAACGCATTCTGCTAATGCAGAAGCGTGCAGTTCAATGGGGTCGCCCCAAGCACAACCAGATATGAAGCCGAGCCAGCCTTGGCGTTCGGCAACGCTGTGCGCGCCTTTCGCTTGGAACTGAGTGTTGCTCAGGAAGAACTGGCCGCACTAGCCGGAGTTGAGCGTTGGCATATGGGCAAGATTGGGCGGGGGGAACACTTACCCGCGTTGGCCTTGGTACTGAAAATTGCAGCCGTGCTCAAGATAAGCGGCACCGAACTGATGGCCGCGACCGAGCACAACATGCAGCTCCGCTGCTGAGTCTTAGGGCTGGTTTCCGCGAATTAAGTGCCCAAACCTTCGCGCAGGCGAAAAATAAATCGTTCCAGTGAGGCTGTCACATCGCCGCTGTCGGATCGGAGTAAATAGGTCGTAATGACCGCCGATTCCACGGCCAAGGGGCGGACTACGACATCGGGCCGCTGGCTGACTGGTACTTTACTTGCTGCCATGAAGCCGACACCATAACCGGCACCGACCAGCGTGAGCATCATCTCCAGTGAGGTCGCACGTTCAACGACGTTTTGCCGGTGTTCCAGAGGTCCAAGGAGTCGTGCCAATACGCGGCAGTAGCCCTCGCAGACCCGTGGGTCGCACAAGACGAGCGGATGGCCATCGAGCTCATGGAGGGGCACTTCCTTATGAGCGAGCAGTTCGTGCCGGGCCGGCACGGCTATTACCAGGGGATCTCGCCAAATCGGCTCGGCAATGATGCCCTCGCCGACATCTGCTGTGTGCGCGAAGCCGATCATGAAGTCGCCAGAGCGTAGGCCGCGCAACTGGTCCGCCAACGGAACTTCGGACAGGCGTACTTCGATTTCCGGTTCCTCGGCTCGGCAACGGGCCAAGAACTCCGAGAACCGAGGATCGGTCGCACCATCGGAGACCGCGATACGCAGGCTGCCACGCGCACCTGCTGCGACGGCCTTAGCATTCTCTCGCGCCTGTTCGAGAACGGTGAACAGCCGGCGGGTATCTTGCAGGAAGGCGGATCCAGCTGCAGTCAGCTTCGTCCCTCTGCGGTCTCGATCGAAGAGAACAACCCCCAGATCCTCCTCCAGTTCTTTGATCGCTCGGGACAATGGCGGTTGTTCGATATGTAGGCGCTCAGCCGCGTGGCTGAAGTGAAGTTCCTCTGCCAAGACGGCAAAATAGCGAAGGTGTCTCAATTCCACTTCAACTTTCCTTGGTAAGGTAATCGCCTTCGCCAGGCTGGAAGAGGCGCTTTCCATCGACCCAAAGCGTCCTTCTTTGGTAGGGGCGGGGTAATGGCCTCCAATGAGATTAGGCTGAGCAACTACCAGTTAGCCTCCGGCCGCTTCATCGGATGCTCCCAGATTCCCTATGCATCGGACATCCACGACCAAGACATAAAAGCTATGCAGCGGATGTATGGGCAAGGGGGCCAACCTACCCCGCCTTCACATACCTCACGCACATCGAACGACGTGCATCCGTGGAGCGGAATGGCGTTAAGGCACTCTGCGTCATCTGTCGTTCCAAGCGTCCTGTAAGTGTGTCCAGGCGTCCAAAACCTTGAACCCGCGTCGCACAGCCGTTCCGTTTTGAGTTCGGATTAGTGGGTGTGTCCGTCGTGACCAGTACCAGTAAGTGACGGTGCTTGTCTGTCGCACCTTTGGAGTGCATAAGCCCCAGCCCGGAGAATGCCGGGAGGGGAGCATGAATTGAACGAGAAGCAAACGAGAGCGAAGTACACGCTGGAGTTCAAGCAGGAGGCAGTGCGGCAGGTCAAGGCCGGGCGTGCTGCGTCGGCCGTGGCCACGACGCTGGGCATGCCCAAGGCGAGCCTGACGAACTGGGTGCGGGCCGATGCGAAGGGCCAGTTGGAGGTGAGGTCCGAAGGCAAGGCCACAACACTGACGGTCACGCCCGAGCAGGCGGAGATTGCGCGGTTGAAGGCGCAGGTAGCGCGGCTGACGATGGAGCGCGACATCGCAAAAAAAGCCGCGGCGTACTTTGCGCAGGACG
>CALMCS010000907.1 GCA_937862875.1 uncultured Comamonadaceae bacterium | reverse complement strand
TCCAAGTGAAGAAAGTCGCCGTGCTCGGCGCAGGCGTGATGGGCGCGCAGATTGCCGCCCACCTCGTCAACGTGAAGGTGCCCGTGGTGCTGTTCGACCTGCCTGCCAAGGAAGGCCCGAAGAACGGCATCGTCACCAAGGCCGTCGAAGGCCTGAAGAAGCTCAAGCCCTCGCCCCTGGGCGTGGCCGATGATGCGGCGCTGATCCAGCAGGCCAATTACGAAGAGCACATGCACCTGCTGGGCGAATGCGACCTCGTGATCGAGGCCATTGCCGAGCGCATGGACTGGAAGCTCGACCTGTACACCAAGATCGCTCCCCACGTGGCCAAGCACGCCATCCTGGCGTCCAACACCTCGGGCCTGTCGATCACCAAGCTGAGCGAAGTGCTGCCCGAGAGCATCAAGCCGCGTTTCTGCGGCATCCACTTCTTCAACCCACCGCGCTACATGACGCTGGTGGAGCTGATCAACACCCCCACCACCCAGCCCGAAGTGCTGGACCAGCTCGAAGCCTTTGTGACCAGCGGCCTGGGCAAGGGCGTGGTGCGCGCGCACGACACGCCCAACTTCATCGCCAACCGCATCGGCATCGCCGGCATGCTGTCCACGATGAAGCAGGCCGAGAATTTCGGGCTGACGTACGACGTGGTCGACGACCTCACCGGCAAGAAGCTGGGCCGTGCATCGAGCGGCACGTTCCGCACGGCGGACGTGGTCGGTCTCGACACGATGACGCACGTGATCAAGACGCTGCAGGACAACCTGAGCCTCGAAACCGATCCGTTCTATGGCAACTACGGCACGCCTGCCGTGCTGCAAAAGCTGCTGGACCTGGGCAACCTCGGTCAGAAGACCAAGGCCGGTTTCTTCAAGAAGGTCGGCCGCGACATTCTGCAGTTTGAGCTCGACAGCGAAGACTATGTGCCGGCTGGCCAGAAGGCCGACGATGTCTACGGCCGCATGCTCAGAAAGCCTGCGGGCGAGCGCCTGAAACTGCTGCGTGGTGCTGAAGGTCCGGAAGGCCAATTCCTCTGGGCGATTCTGCGCGACAGTTTCCAGTACGCCGCCATTCATCTGGTCGACATCGCCGACACCGCTCGCGACATCGATCAGGCCATGCGCTGGGGCTTCGGCATGAAGCAGGGCCCGTTCGAGCTGTGGCAGGAAGCCGGTTGGCTCGAAGTCGCGAAGATGGTCCAGGAAGACATCGACGCAGGCAAGACGCTGGCCAAGACAGCGCTGCCGAAATGGGTCTTCGAAGGCCCGGTCGCTGAGGCCGGCGGCGTGCACACCGCACAAGGCTCGTGGAGCGCATCGCAGCAGAAATTCATTGCCCGCCGCGAACTGCCGGTGTATCAGCGCCAGATCTTCCCCGAGAAACTGCTCGGCGAAGACAACCTGCCCGACTGGCGCACCGCAGGCACCACGATTGCCGAAAGCAAGGCGCTGCGCACCTGGACGCTGGACGGCGAGGTGCTCATCGCCAGCATCAAGAACAAGATGCACGCCATCAGCCCCGAGGTGATGGAAGGCCTGATGGAAGCGGTCGACGTGGCCGAAAGCGACTTCACCTCGATGGTGATCTGGTCCGGCGACGCGCCTTTCAGCGTCGGCGCCGATCTGGAAGCCACCATGCCCGCCTTCGTGGTCGGCGGTGCCGATGCGATCGAAAGCATCGAGCAGGAACTGCAGAACATGATGCTGCGCATGCGCTATGCGCAGGTGCCAGTGATCGCTGCCATCCACGGCATGGCGCTGGGCGGTGGCTGCGAGCTGGCGGTGTATTCCGCACGCCGCGTGGCACACATGGAAAGCTACATCGGCCTGGTCGAAGTGGGCGTGGGTCTGGTGCCGGGTGCGGGGGGTCTCACCTACATCGCGCGCCGTGCCGCTGAAAATGCGGCGACCAGCACCGGCAAGGACTTGCTGCCCTTCCTCACCGAAGGCTTCACCGCTGCGGCGATGGCCAAGGTCGGAACCAGCGCGATCGAATCGCGCAAGCTCGGCTATCTGCTGGACAGCGACATCATCGTCGCGCACAAGGACGAGCTGCTGTTCGTCGCGATCAACGAAGCCAAGTCGATGGCGACATCGGGCTGGCGCGCGCCTCTGGCCAAGCCATTCCCGGTCGCAGGCCGCAGCGGCATTGCGACGATTCGCGGCTCGCTGGTCAATATGCGCGACGGCGGCTTCATCAGCGAATTCGACCAGCATGTCGCCACATTGATCGCCGAAATCGTCTGCGGTGGTGATGTGGATACCGGCACGCTGGTGGATGAGGCCTACCTCATGAAGCTCGAACGCAAAGCGTTCTGCCACCTGATTGCACACCCCAAGACACACGAACGTATTTTGGGCATGTTGAACACCGGCAAGCCGGTGCGTAATTGATAGATGCGTCAAGCCAAGGAGTAATGGATATGAAACAAGTTCAAGACGCATACATCGTTGCCGCCACGCGCACGCCCATCGGGCGTTCGCACAAGGGTGTGTTCCGCAACTACCGTCCCGACGATCTGCTCGCCACGATTCTGAAAAGCGCGCTGGCGCAGGCTCCGGGCCTGGATCCCAAGGCGATCGAAGACATCATCTGCGGCTGCGCGATTCCAGAAGCGCAGCAAGGCCTGAACATCGCGCGTATCGGCGCGGTGCTGGCGGGCATGCCGACCAGCATCGGTGGCATCACCGTGAATCGCTTTTGCGCGTCGGGCCTGTCGGCCGTCGCGATGGCCGCGGACCGCATTCGTGTGGGCGAGGCCGATGTGATGATCGCTGCGGGTGTCGAAAGCATGAGCATGGTGCCGATGATGGGCAACGCCCCATCGCTGTCGCCATCGATCTTCGAGCGTGACGGCGACGTGGGCATTGCCTACGGCATGGGCCTGACCGCAGAGAAGGTGGCGCAGCAGTGGAAAATCTCGCGCGAAGCGCAGGATGCGTTTGCGCTCGAATCGCACCGACGCGCCATTGCAGCGCAGCAAGCCGGTGAATTCACCAGCGAAATCACGCCGATCGAAGTGACCGACCGTGGCCTGAATCTGGCCAAGGGCGAGCCCATCGTCAGCACGCGCACCGTCAATCTGGACGAAGGTCCGCGTCCCGATACATCGCTCGAAGGCCTGGCCAAACTGCGCACCGTGTTTGCGGCGCGTGGCTCGGTCACGGCGGGCAACAGCTCGCAGACCAGCGATGGCGCAGGCGCTCTGATCATCGCCAGCGAGTCGGCCATCAAGCGCTTTGGCCTCACGCCGCTCGCGCGTTTCGTGAGCTACGCCAGCAAGGGCGTGCCACCGGAAATCATGGGCATCGGCCCGATCGAAGCCATTCCCGCCGCACTGCGTTACGCAGGGCTCAAGCAGGACGACATGGACTGGATCGAGTTGAACGAAGCCTTTGCGGCGCAGTCGCTCGCGGTGATCAACACCCTGGGACTCGATCCCTCGAAGATCAACCCGATGGGCGGTGCGATTGCACTCGGTCACCCACTGGGTGCCACCGGCGCGATCCGTTCGGCCACCGTCGTGCATGCACTGCAGCGCAAGAAGCTCAAGTACGGCATGGTCACGATGTGCGTGGGCATGGGGCAGGGCGCTGCCGGTATCTTCGAGCGCGTCTGATCTCGGTTGAAAAGAATGCCGCGGCCTTGGCTTGCGGCATTCACTGCGATACTTGAGTCGCGCGGACGACGCGCACTTTCGGCAAACCCCGTCACACTGGTACGCATGACTACACAAGCATCCACTCACCCATTGGACGACGCTCTGGTGCTGCAGGCACAAGAACAGACCCCCGGTATCTTCCACGGTCGCACCACGCCAGCGTACTGGAACATGGTCGGTCCGTTTGGTGGCGTCACGGCGGCGGTCTTGCTGCAAGCCGTGCTCGACCATCCCCAGTTGTTGGGCGAGCCGCTGTCGCTGACGGTGAACTTTGCCGCAGCGGTGACGGAGGGTGCGTTCACGATCAAGGCGACGCCCGTGCGTACCAATCGCTCCACGCAGCATTGGATCATCACGCTGGAGCAACCCGGCGCAAATGGCGAGCCGGCCATCGCCACCACGGCCACCGCCGTGACCGCGGTGCGACGCGAAACCTGGAGCGTAACGGATTCGCCGATGCCTCAGGCTCCTGCGGTCGAGTTGTGCGAGCGCGCCGCGCCCGCATTCCGCTCCGAATGGCTCAGCCGCTACGAGATGCGGCCGGTGAGCGGCAATTTGCCGACCGTCTGGGATGACAGCGGCGACACCAGCCTGTCGCAACTCTGGGTGCGCGACGCGCCCGCGCGGCCACTGGACTTCCCGGCGCTTGCCGCCGTATCGGACGTGTTCTATCCACGCATGTGGCTGCGCCGCGCGCGCCAGGTACCCGCCGGCACCGTGTCGATCACCACCTACTTTCACGCCAACTCCGCACAACTCGCGCAGAGCGGCAGTGGTTATCTGTTTGCACAAGCGCGCGCCCAAGAGCTGCGCAACGGCTTTTGCGATCAGACGGCACAATTGTGGAACGCCGATGGCCTGATGCTGGCCACCAGCAGCCAGATCGTTTACTACAAGGAATGAAGAGGCCTGCGGAACCGCTTGTTTGAGGTTCCGACAGCTTCCTTTTTTCTTCATCACTCATATTCGGAGACTTTCTTATGACGACGCCTGCACCTGCACAGGACATCCTGATTCACACCGAACAAGGTGTCACTACGCTCACGTTCAACCGTGTGGACAAGAAAAACTCCCTGACCGCCTCGATGTACACGCAGCTTGGCGATGCGCTCGAAGCGGCGAACGCCGATGCAGCGGTGCGCGTGGTGGTGTTCCAGGGCGACGTGGCGATCTTCAGTGCGGGCAACGACATCGGCGATTTCCTGAAGCGTCCGCCCACTACCCAAGAGGCACCGGTCTTCCGTTTCCTGCGCCTGCTGGCCACCTTCCCCAAGCCCTTGCTGGCAGCGGTGTGCGGCCCGGCAGTCGGTATCGGCACGACCATGCTGTTCCATTGCGATCTGGTCTACGCGGGCGACAACGCTGCGTTCTCGATGCCCTTCGTGAATCTGGGCGTGTGCCCCGAAGCGGGCTCGAGCCTGCTGGCTCCGCAGATGTTTGGTTATCACCGCGCCGCAGAAGCACTGCTGCTGGGCGAGCCATTTCTGGCCGAGGCCGCGCTTGAAGTGGGTCTGGTCAACCGCGTCGTGCCGCCTACCGAATGCAACATGCTCACGCAGATGCAAGCCAGGAAGCTCGCGGCCAAGTCGCTGGCATCGTTGATGGAAACCAAGCGCCTGCTCAAGAAGGGCAACACGGCCGAGCTGCTGGAGCGCATCAACGAAGAGGCCGCAAGCTTTGGCCGCATGCTGGGCGAGCCCGCTTCGAAGGAAGCGTTCACCGCATTCATGGAAAAACGCGCTCCCGATTTCAGCAAGCTGTGAGCGCATGACGACGACGACGAACGATCGCCCTGAAGTAGCCACCACCATCTTCGAGCCCGAGTTCGTCTCGGAGCTGGTGGAGATTTTCGAAAAGCGCATCTGCTTCAATCAGGTGCTCGGCCTCCAGGTCACGCGCGTGGCTCCCGAAGGTGTGGAGTCGCGCATCGAGATGAAGCAGGAGCTGATCGGTCACTTTGCCTACAACCGCCTGCACGGGGGCGTGATCAGCGCAGCCCTCGATGCCATGGCGGGGCTGGCGGTGATGGCAGCGATTGGTGGACGCCATATGGACGAGCCACCCGCGCGCCGGCTGCAGCGTTTTGCGCGGCTCGGAACCATAGACCTGCGCGTCGACTATCTGCGTGCGGCGATTGGCCCGCATTTCACGCAACGGGCACAAGTGCTTCGACTCGGTTCGCGCGTCGCCACCGTGCGCATGGAGTTTCTCTCGGCCAAGGACGAATTGCTGTCTGTAGGCACGGCCTCCTACATCGTTTCTTGAGCGCCCCAACGATCTAGCGACTTTTTTTCTTGGGCAACATGCAAGCGCATGCAACCAATGAGTGATTTAGTTACGCCTCTTGCCTAACAAGACGGTTATCCCCCCTCGAACCTGTTTACGATTCTTCGCCATTGGGTATGCATGATTGCCAGAAGACTTGAACTTGTTGGCGAGCAGGCATTCTTACGCAACGCGCCAATCATTCGAAACGCGCACATGAATTGACCGGCATTTTTGATGACGAGCTTGACCACTTTGTCAGGGCTTGTTTGACGCTTGCCTTACAACTCGCGTAAGGTACCCACCGAACAGAATTTTTGCGGATTCTGGCAATGTGTTATTTCAAGGAGAACTGATGGCTGTACAAAACCCATTTTTTGGCAAACGTGATTCCGATGTACTGCAACCGCGCCAGCCTGGCTCGGTGCTGGGTAGCGGCTCAGCCACGACCCCAGGCAGCTCTGGCGTGACCAGCAGCCCGGCCACTGGCCTGGGTTCCGTCGTCAACAAGTCGGTATCCAGCGTCAGCAACAGCGGCAACGAAACCGCTGGCAGCAAGCTGACCGTTGGCCCGAATATCAAGCTCAAGGGCGTCGAAATCACCGATTGCGACACCTTGGTCGTCGAAGGCACCGTGGAAGCCACCATGGATTCCCGCGTGATTCAGATTACCGAGCAGGGCGCGTTCCGTGGCTCGGCCGAAATCGACATCGCTGAAATTCACGGCGAATTCGACGGCACCCTGACCGTGCGCGACAAGCTGGTGATCTATAGCACCGGCAAGGTCAGCGGCAAGATTCGTTACGGCAAGGTCGTGATCGAAGAGGGTGGTCAACTCTCCGGCGAAATCGAAGCCGGCATCAGCGGCAGCTCGCGCAGCGCAGCAGCTGCAGCTCCTGCAGCGGCCGCATCGACTTCGTCGGCCCCCACAACCACGGTTTCGTGATGTGAGGGATTCGCGGAGTATTGCACTCCGCGAATCAGCAGCCCAATAAAAATGGCGATACCTGTTGAAGGTATCGCCATTTTTTATGCTCGGACGATTCTGACGATGTGCTGCGCATACGCGCGGACCGTCAGTGCGTGCAAAGACCAATCAGGCCTTGGGCTCGTCTTTTTTCTTGATCTGGCGCGAGCGGCCTTCTTCGTCGATGGCGACGTAGGTGAGCGTGGCTTCCGTGACCTTGAAGTGCGTGCCCTGCGAGGCGATGCGCTCCGCAAACACTTCCACTTCGACATTCACCGAGGTGTTGCCGATGCGCGTGATGCTGGCGAAGAACGACAGGATGTCGCCGACGCGCACGGGCTGCTTGAAGATGAATTCCTTGACGGCGACGGTAGCCACGCGGCCTTGTGCCACGCGTGCGGGGAGTACGGAGCCGGCCAAGTCGACCTGGGCCATGACCCAGCCACCGAAGATGTCACCATTGCTGTTGGTGTCACTCGGCATGGGAATCACGCGCAGTACGAGTTCTTTGTCGTTGGGCAAGTGGGAATCGGGCGGAAGGCTTTCGCGTTCTGTCATGGTGTTCTATGTAGGTGTGTCATTCTCCACTGAAACGGTGCAAAAGTGCACTCAGTGGCAGAAACAGAATTTGAAGGGCGGCTACTCATCGGTGGGGGGGGTAGGGGTTAACCCGTATTTTCCCTGAGTTTCCGTATCGGGGTACGGCACCGCTCAAAGCGTCCCTGACAGGTTTACTGTCTTGCACGTTGCACATTCGGGCAGGCGAACAGCCCCAGACCGACACCATTTGGCACGAGGATGGACAATCCTCCCATCGCGCGTGGGCCGCCCATAGCCAAACAGCACAGCGCAGATCGAATAACAAATCCACAAAAACATCGGGAAACGAACCATATGCGCAGCATGGCCCCATCCGCCGCAGCCACCGAGACCGCCCCCGGCCAGGCCGCACCGCCGACCAACGATTGGAAGACACTGGGCCGCCTGGTTCCCTATCTGATGGAATACAAGTGGCGCGTGCTCGCCGCGCTGCTGTTCG
>CALMCS010000906.1 GCA_937862875.1 uncultured Comamonadaceae bacterium | reverse complement strand
GGCCCGACTTACCGCAGTAGGGCGGGACAAACCCGAGATCGCTTCTGCAGTTGATAGTCCTATAGTGAATTGCTCCCGACATCTGGTCACAGATGACCGGGCCAAATCACTACAGGAGACAAGCAATGGGTTCGAATTCTCGGGGGATGACTCGCCGCCAGGCGGTAGGTACCGCAGCGTCCATGGCGGCCACCGGCTTGGCCGCTTCGCTGGGTGTGGGGGTGAGCGCAGCGCACGCAGCAGCGGACTATCCCAGCAAACCGGTGCGCATCATCGTCGGCTTCACGCCCGGCGGCACCACCGACGTCGTGGCCCGCATTCTGGCCAAGGAACTCACGCAGGCACTCGGCCAGTCCTTCATCGTGGAAAACAAGCCGGGCGGCGGCAGCAACATCGCCACCGACTACGTGGCAGCAGCCCCTGCAGACGGCTATACGCTGCTGTGCGTGGCGGTGACCAGCGCGATCAACCAAACCCTGTACCCCAAGGCGAAATTCGATCTGACGCGCGATTTCGACGCCGTCGTGCTCGGCACCAAGGTACCGAACATTCTGGTCGTGAGCAACAACGTGCCCGCCAAGAACGTCAAGGAGCTGATCGAGTGGGCCCGCGCCAACAACGACAAGATCGCCTACGCATCGTCCGGCAGCGGCACCTCGATCCACATGGCCGGTGAAATGTTCAAGTCGCTCACGGGCCTGAAAACACAGCACGTACCGTACAAGGGCAGCGCTCCGGCCATCACCGACCTGATCGGTGGACAGGTGCAATTCATGTTCGACAACATGCCCTCCGCATGGCCACAGGTGCTGGGCGGAAAGCTGCGCGCGCTGGCCGTGACCACGAAGACGCGCTCGCCCACGGCACCCGATATTCCGACCATGGAAGAGAGCGGTGTCACACCGTTTGACGTCAGCTCCTGGTTCGGTTTGATCGCTCCCAAGGGCACGCCCAAGGATGTGATCGAGAAGATCAACAAGGCGGTGAATGCGGCCTTCGACAAGGCGGAAGTCAAGGAGGCTTACGCCAAGCTGGGCGCGGTCGCAGAGAAGAATACGCCGCAGCAGTACAGCGATTTCATCAAGAAGGAAGTGGCCAGCTGGGCACCGGTGGTGAAGGCCTCCGGTGCGACGGTCGATTGATTGTTGATTGATTGATTTGTCAGACTTGGAATGATGCGAGGGGCGGGGCACTTCACCTGAGCTGGAGGCCCCCCGCTCTGCTCTGCTCGCACACAGCGTCGAATTTCGCATCGGTATTCATTCAGGCCTTTCGCGTTGCACAACGCAGGTCGCTGCCATCCGCGCGATGAAGCAGTGAACCGGGCCTCAGTTCATTCCTTTTAGATCCCTCCACTCCACGAAATAACGCGTCAGCAGTGCTTCTGTACGGCCTGTTTAGGGACTGTGGCGATGCGGTCCTGAGCCTCTTTGGAGCGCCTGGAGCAGACGTGCGGAGTGTCCGAGCGACGCCGGACATGCTGACAGGTCGGCGCTCTGGCGAATTCTCCTGCGCGGAACGCCGCCGGGACGAATTTCAGCCCTTCCACGAGCCACTTTTTCGCTCGGAAATGCCTAATTTTTGAGCATTTTTCCCATCCCTCGAATTTTCAGAATCGAAAAATGACTTTTTCGAGGTGATTTTTGGACCAATTTTCGGCAAAAAACCGCTCACGGCCATTTTTTGGAAATTTTTTGGAGCGAATTGTCGCTACCAAATCCGAGACGCTGACTTTCTCTCCCTCTGAGCGCCTTTTTTGGCCAATTTTCGACCTTCCTCGTACTTTTCAAGCCCCAAAAACCGCTTTTTTCGAGTCTTTTGCCTATTTTTTAGGCATTTTTGAGTCTTTTCTGGATCGGCACCTCAATAGGCCATTCATATACAAAATTTTGTACTAGTACAAACAATACAATGTATGGAATGAACTGGTCAGTCAACAATATTCAAGGAAGCAGTGCTCAAGACATTGCTGGCAGCATCGAGTCTTCTTTGCGCAGCGGCGCGCTGCAGGTCGGCGACGCGCTGCCTGCCGTGCGGCATCTGGCAACGCAGCTGGGTGTCAATCCCAATACGGTCGCAGCGGCCTATGCACGACTGCGTGACGCGGGGCGGCTCATCACCTCGGGCCGACGCGGTACGCGGGTAGCCGGTGAAACCGTGCCAATCCCCACGGCCTACTACGTGCCGGAAGGTTTGCGCGATCTCGCCAGCGGACATGTGGATAACTCGCTCCTGCCGCGCCTGCGCGCCAGTGGCTGGACCCGTGTGCAGGCGGATCCCGTGAGCAAGGCGGCAAACCAGGGCGAAGACGACGCAGACCTGCTCGCCCTCAGCCGCGAGTGGCTGGCCGCGCAAGGCCTGCCAGGCGACGACGCATCCATCGGCGTGTTCTCCGGCGCGCTGGATGCCATCGAACGCGCACTGCGCCAACACGCCCGCCCCGGCGATCGAGTCGCCATCGAAGACCCCTGCTGGCCACCGTTGCTCGCACTGTTGCGGAGCATGCGTTTGCGCCCGGTGCCGCTGGCAATGGACGAGCAGGGCGTTCAAGTGCCTGAAGCCGGCGTGCTCGCAGGCTGTGCCGCAGTCGTGCTCACACCGCGCGCGCACAACCCCACGGGCCTGCCACTGCGTGCAGACCGCTGGCGCGCGCTGCGCCGTCAACTGCGCGCCTGCCCCAACACTCTGGTGATCTTCAACGACTACTGGGGCTTGCTCAGCAGCACGCCGCTGGTCATCAACAAAGCACTGCCGCCGCATTGGCTGTATGTCATGTCACTCAGCAAATGCCTGGGCCCCGACATGCGCGTATGCATCACCGCAGGTACAGAAGATCTGGTGGCAGGCATGCGCGCGCACCATGCACTCGGCCCGCGCTGGGTGAGCCGCTGGCTGCAACGCCTGGCAGCACAGCTCTGGAAGCAAGCGGCCAAGGGCAAGGGCCGTGGGTCATTTATCCACAGCCAAAACACCTACGCAGCAAGGCGCTCGGCGTTGGTGACGGCGCTGCAAAAAAAGGGCCTGCCCATCGACGACACCGCGCACGAAGGACTGCACCTGTGGCTGCCGGTTCCAGACGAACTCATCATCGTCCAGGCCATGGCATCGCGGGGCTGGGCGGTGCAGGCAGGCGCGGCGCTGCGACTGAATTGCGAACCCGCAATCCGCGTGAGCTTGGGCGACGTGCAAACACGCGACATCAAACGCCTTGCAGGCGATTTGGTGCAGGCGTTGAACCTGCCGGTGCGCGCGGTGTTTTGA
>CALMCS010000905.1 GCA_937862875.1 uncultured Comamonadaceae bacterium | reverse complement strand
CGGTGGTGGCCTGGCTGCCCATATAGGGGATGCCTTCCACACCGTTGATGGATTCCTCCAGCGGCGTGGCGACGGTCTCGGCAATCACCTTGGGGTTGGCACCTGGGTATTGGGCCCGGACCACCACGGACGGCGGGGCCACTTCGGGATATTCCGAAATGGGCAGCGCTCGCAGGGCGATCAGGCCGGACAGAAAGATGAGCACCGACAGCACGCCAGCGAAGATCGGGCGGTCGATGAAAAAGCGGGATAGATTCATGATGATTGTTCTTGAGGTCTCATCTCAGACGACGGGCTTGGCGGCGGGTTGGCTTACCGCACGTGCCTGTTTGCCATCTTCAGCATTGCCAGCGGGTTTGGCTGCCAACTCGGATTTGCTGTTCATGGGCACGTCTTGTGGTGCCACAACGGACCCGTGGCGCACGCGCTGCAGTCCGTTGACCACGATGCGCTCGCCCGCCTTGAGCCCGCCGGTGACCACGCGCAGACCGTCCACGGGCGCGCCCAGTTGCACCTCGCGGTAGGCCAGCTTGTTGTCCGGCTCCACGACCAGCACAAACTTCTTGCTCTGGTCGGTGCCCACGGCGCGCTCGTTGATGAGCAGGGCCTGCACGCTGCGCGGCTGGCCCATGCGAATGCGTGCAAACTGCCCGGCCATCAGCGCGCCGTCGACGTTGTCGAACACCGCACGCACGCGCACCGTGCCGCTGCGAGCATCCACCTGGTTGTCGATCAGCTGCAGGTGCCCTGTATAGGGAGTGCCGCCGGCGGTCCCAACACCCATCTGCACGGGAATGCTCTCGATCAGTGCGCGTGCGCTCTTGCCTTCGCGCAGACCCTGCAGCGCGTTGGTAACGACCTGCTCGTCCGCGTCAAAGCTCGCATAGATCGGGTTGACAGAGACCAGCGTGGTCAGAATCGGCGCACCCGCTCCCGAGCTCACGAGGTTGCCCACCGTGACATCGATGCGTCCCACCCGACCCGCCACCGGCGCGCGAACCTGCGTGTAGCCAAGATTCAGTCGCGCCACCAGCAGCGCGGCCTGCGCGGCACGCAGGTTGGCATCGGCCTCGCGCATGGCGTTCACGCGTTCGTCCAATTCCTTTTGTGCAATGGCTCGCTCGTCCCACAGGCGCGAGGCCCGCTCGGATTCACTTTGCGAATAGGACATGCGCGCCCTGGCCGCCACGACCTGAGCGTCGGCCCGGTCCACTTCGGCGGCGTACGGGGCAGGGTCCACGGTCACCAGCAGATCGCCTTGCTTGACCAGCGCGCCTTCCTTGAAATGAATGGATTGCACCGCGCCGGAGACGCGGGGACGCACATCCACCCGCTGAACCGCCTCGAGGCGACCCGAGAATTCGTCCCACAGGGTCACGTCCTGCTGCACCACCTGCGCCACCGAGACGGGCGTTGCAGGGGGAAGGGCGCCCGTGGATGCTGCTGCCTCCTGGGCATGCGTGGACTGAAGGCCCAGAACCGTGCCCCCCACGGCACACACCGCGGCAACGGCGGCCGCAACAGCCCAGAGGCGGCGGCGTGGAGAAAAGTTGGAATCGGTCGTCATGGCAAGCTCCTCGATGGCGATGTTTTGAATGGAATGAAATAAATCAATGAACTACTGAATGACTGAACCAACGATTGGGTTTCGGCATGCGTCGGGCAAAACCCATCCCCTCCGGCGCGAAAGCCCGGAAAACACATGGCGGAGATCGTTGAAAAAAAACAGATCAGGAAATGAAGGAGCGTCGCGAATGCAATCGCGAATGAGAACGCTGGCGCTGAACCTCAACGCATACGGAGGTTCACTTCAGATCCTGGTCTTGCAAAAAAATAGTAGAGGTCGGGCACAGGTAGCGCGGCCCGCGCGCGCTGGGGGTCAGTGCATCAACGGGCGAGTTGACATCGCGTCACCTCAAAGAATTTTCGGAACTGCTCCAGCACTTCGGCTGCGCAGGGGCAGGGTGGTGGAGGGGCCTCCAGCAGGGCTTGCGGCCACTGTTCAACCTTGTTGAAAACATGCTGAAAGACGGTCAATCCGCCAGACTCCAGCCGTGCGGCATAAGCCAGAGCTTCGTCGCGCATCGGGTCCTCTTCACCCATGAGAATCAAACTGGGCGGCAGCCCGGCAAGGCGTTGGGTTCGGGCCGGAACCGCATAGGGATGCTCTGCGTCGCGGCCGCAACTCAGATAGCTCTGCCAGCCATCGGCAAACTTGCACTCTATTTTTTCCCCCTGCAAGGCCCGCAACGACGCGGTTCCCGCGCAGGGATCCAGCATCGGCGAGACCAATATCTGCCCAGCCACCGGAGGCTGAAACTGGTCACGCGCAATCATGCACACGCCGGCAGCCAGGTTTCCACCGGCTTCCTCGCCTGCAAGATAGAGCGGCGCGCCCTTGCCGGCAAGCCGCGTCCGGTTCTTGAAGGCCCATTGCAGCACGCCATAACCAATCTCGAGCGGCTGCGGAAAAGGGTGCTTCGGTGCCAATGGATAGGCCACCGAAATCACACAGGCACCGGCCTCCTGCAACAGATTGGCCACCGTGCAGCCACTGTCCAGATCACCCGAGGTGAACGCTCCACCATGAAAATGCACCACCAGCGGCAAAACCTCGTCGCCGGTCTTGCGGCCGTACACACGTACATCCACCTGCTTGTCCGGTGCCACCGCAATGGTGGTGTCGGAAGGCAAGGCTCGCGATACTGTCGATGAGGAAGAGGCTTTAGTCTGTGTCATGGGAATGGGGTCTCGGCCAGAACCGAGTGATGCAACTGTATCCGTGCTGGCCGTGCCAATAAAGCATGCAAATGCGGCCGCACAATTTCTGAATCACGAACAATCAGGGTATCAGGTTCGTGTGAGAATCCGCTCCCCTCGATAGTTGAGGTAAAGACAGGAGAGGCCATGGATCAAATTCAGGCAATGCGCATTTTCGCGCGAGTGGTCGAGACGGGCGCATTCACGCGTGCGGCCGATACATTGTTGCTGCCCAAAGCCACAGTGACCAAGAACATACAGGCGCTCGAAGACCGCCTGCGCGTCAAGCTGCTCAACCGCACCACCCGACGCGTCACGGTCACGGCCGACGGCGCTGCCTACTACGACCGCGCCGTGCGACTGCTGTCCGACTTCGACGACCTCGAAGCCAGCGTCAGCCAGGCACGCTCGACACCACGCGGACACCTGCGGGTGGACATTGGCACGTCGGTAGCTCACCTGATCGTCATTCCTCGGCTGCACGAATTTCAGAAGCGATACCCAGACATTCAAATCGACCTGGGTGTGAGCGACCGAACAGTCGATCTGATTGGCGACAACGTCGATTGCGTGATCCGAGGTGGCGAACTG
>CALMCS010000904.1 GCA_937862875.1 uncultured Comamonadaceae bacterium | reverse complement strand
GCATGGGTGCGCGTCTCGTCGTCCGTGACGATGCTGGTCTTTCCACCAAACGTATAGGCGCGCAGACCGCCAGGCCTGCGCTCGTTAACGTCCAGCATGCACCAGTTGCTGCCCCAAGTGATATGGAATTCCTCCGCCAGGTCCTCGACCATCTTGCCGGCCAGTATGTCTTCCAAGACCTGCTCGGCACGGTCGAGGCAAGCCATCGTCTGGCGGATCGGGTCGAAGAAGTCGAAGATGACAGAGCCCAACGCCAAGTAGCACAAATACCCGCTCGCGCTGAGGTGCGGCAGCAATTCGGGGAGCCCCGGCGGAACTGGCGTCAGCCATACCCGGGGAAATTCATCAAGTGCGGGCGAGACAGCCAGCTCGCACGGGTAGTCATTCGCCTTTAGACGCAGCTCACCGGCGAACTTCATCCAGCCGTGCCCGTCGCGCGTCAAATACGAAAAGCCGCGCTGGTGTAGAGCGGCTGTCAGTTCTGGGATTGCGACCTTCTCGAATTTCATCCGGCGCGTGTCCGCCCGACCAGTTCGTTCGGGCCAGCGATCGCCGGGGATGAAGCGATGGCGGCGGCCACGCCCGAAGCCGCCGCACCCACCTTCACGCGGTCGGGGCGGTCAGGGAAGCGCTGCCCGAACAGCCCCTGCAGCCAGGTGCACGCTTGCTCGGCGCTGCCGGCATCCAGAGCCGCCTGGAGTCGGCGGCCCAGATCTTCGAACCGCAGCGCCGCCTGTTCAACCAAGTCCACCTCATCGCTGGCCGCACGCAGGCGGTCAGTCAGCGACTCCTTCGGGTTGATCGGGTTGCCGACGCCCTTGCGCAGCGCCGCCGGCAGCTGCTTGACGACGTCGACCAGCGCCTGGTCATCACGACGATCCTGCTTCACGAACAGCGGTGCCGCCGCCGCCATCAGCAGGATCGAACTGGGGCCACCCGACTTCCAGGTCCAGTCGCGGTACGCCTTGATGTAGCGCACGACGCGGCGGAGCTGTTCGCCCCTGGTTTCGACCTGGTCGACAAACCACTCCTTCACCGGGCGGGGATCGGAGTGCATCCAGCCTTCCTCGCGGTGGGCCAGCAGCACCTTTGTCTTGGGCAGATCTTCCCAGCTGTCCATCGCCGCTTCGGCGAGGTTTCCGAGGCCTTCGAGGGAAGCGCGCAGGGCGTTCTCCGCTTTGACGAGGGTCTCGAACTCGTTGTCCGGGATCGCGTACAGCGGGATGTCGATGTGCGCGAGGTCGCTGATCTCCACGCGGATACAGGTGGGCTTGCCAGAGAGCTTCCAGCCCTTCTCCTTGACGAGGTCAGCCAGCGCCTTCTCCGCCACGCCAAAGAAGACGTCCGCCGCGACGCTGGGGCTGTCGGTTTGGTTCAGGAAGCTGAGCGGCAGATAGCACCCGTCGTCGACGTCGGCCTGCTGGGGCCGCTGCGCCGGGGCGTTCAACGTTTTGTACGCCCAGGAGCCCTGGGTGAAAAAGCGCGGCTGAGGGACCTTGCCGGGATGACCTTCCCCCGCGTAGACCCGGGGGATTCCGTCGCGCAGCGCCATCCGGACCTCATTCTTGGCATCGGCGATGTCCTTGCGGTCGTTGTCGCGCAGGTTCAGGTTGCCGAAGAGGCAAGGTTCAAATTCGGCTTCTGTGTAAAAAAGGGCGCTCAGGTTTAGCATTGGAAGATGAGTTTGCGGTGGATGGCACGACGTGCCTCCAGACGCGTCGCTTGCAGGCGCCGAGCCACACGTTTCACCCTTCAACCGGAAAACCGGCTTCTGCTCAAAAGCGTGCCGAGGCTCTCGACTCGAACACAGATGGCGACGGTGTTAGGACTTTCAACAGCCGCACCGTCCCTTGTAGGGATACCACCTATATGCCGCTGACGACGTACGTCAATCAATCTGCCATTCGCCGAACACGGCCCCACCTCTGATCGGTCGATAATCAGGTTGTAACCCGTGGAGACCTTGCCCTTGCCTTCCCTTCAAGCATTCAGCGCTTTACAGCTACTGCGGAACACCGCCCCCAGGCTCGCCAGTGATTTTGCCGGGCTGGGCATCGTTTTCTACGACTCGCTTGCGGCGCTGCCGCACCTGCGGCTAGAAGTCGGCGGCGACGAGCGTTTCGATCTGCCGGTTTTTGGGCTGGAACCGATCTGCGAAGTGTTTGCGCGAACGGCGCGTCAGTCATCGGCATGGCATGACGGCTTCCATTTCGTGTGCGCGGGCACTACGACGCTGACCCACCTGTGCCAATTCATCGCGCCACCGCTGCCGGGGGTGGCCGACGCCGCGCCGCGGGCGAGCGGTGCACGGCACATGACGGCGTTGCTGGCATCGAAAGTGGCGGGCATCGCGGCTATAGGGCTGCTGACCCACGAACGAGCGGCTTCGATCTATGAGGCCGGACGATTGACTGCGAGCGAAACCCTCTGATGCTGCCCGTTAGCCTAACCTACGACGACCTTCTGCGGCTGATCAAATACTGCGGCTATGTCGTGCTGGTAGTAGCCGGCTGCATACTCTTGTTCCGCTTGCCAGAACTGCAGGCGCACCCGATGAAGGTCATTTGGCAGAGCATTTCCACCGCGCTGGCTGTGCCGCCGCTGCTGATCTTGGGGCTGTCCAAGCTGAAATGGAAGCACCCGAACCTCGCCTGGCTCATGGGAAAGCGCATGGTTCACGGGCTGTGGTGGGGCGAGTTAAAGACCGAGTTCAAGCCGACCGAGGGCGCCGATCCGTTGCCCCCCATCCCGATCGCGTTCGTGGTCCAGCAGAGCTACTTCTTCCTGACAATCCAGTCCTACACACCCAGCCTACCGGCTCGGTCCACGTTGGAGACCATGGTGGTCGAACCACGGAGCTCGATTGCACAGCTTCAGTACGTCTTCGAAATGCGACGGCTGCAGGATGCCGAGGACAAGCTCACCACGGGCTACGGGGACCTTCGGCTCATGTCGGGCGACAAGCGGCTGGAGGGCTACTACTGGACCAACTCGCCCACCCGAGGGCACATTTCGCTGGACCTCGTGACCCGCGATTTCGACGGCATTGACTCGTTCGCCGATGCCGAGAAGGTCCGTGCCGAGTTGCTGAAGATCAAGGATTCGGCTGTCAATTAGCGAAATCTGACTGCTTTCGCTATCGCTCAGTATCGTGATCGGGCCGGTAAAGCCGGTTTCCTAACGGAGACATTAGTCGTTTGACTGCTTTGGCCTAGCTTTTGCGCAGATGACGGCGACTGCTTGACCATGAGCCGTCAACGAGCAAGAGCGACCATCGCCGTATTGATGACTGCAATGCTAGGGGTCGTCTCAGAAAACGGAAAATAAAGCACGCTAAGCGTGCGTGGAGGC
>CALMCS010000903.1 GCA_937862875.1 uncultured Comamonadaceae bacterium | reverse complement strand
GGGCGCGCGCTCCTTCAAGTTCTGTGCCAGCGTGCCGAATGCCTGAGCCAATTGCTCCGCATTCTGGATGCCAAGCACCACGCCGCCGACTTCGGTCTTGTGCTGAATCTGCGCCGAGCACACCTTGGCCACCACGGGGTAGGCAAACGGCAGTTCGCTCGGGGCTGCATCCATCGCAAAAGTCGCGGCGGGGGCATGCGCCACCTTCAACTCGTCCAGCAGCGCATAGGCATCGGACTCCTTCAGGGCCTTGTCGTTATCCACCTGGCCTGCGGTGGCCTGCGGACCCGGTTGGCGGCGCGCGAACACGGCGGCAATGGCGTCTGCGCAGGCCTCTGGCGTGCGCGAGCAGGGAATGCCGGCTTCGGTCAGTTGGGCGAGCGCCTGCGGTGCATCGGGCACCAGCATCGCCACCAAGGGCTTGTCGTGCCCGGCGCTGTCGATGATCGGCTTGACCGCCAGATCGGGATTGAAGCGTGCGGACGAGCCCACCACCGCGACCACCAGATCGAACTCCGGGGCCTCCAGCAGAATGTCGAGCGCCTTTTTCATCACCTCGTACTTGGTCCCGGCGAGCGTCAAGTCGAGCACGCGGCCGGCCGTTCCGGGGATGTTGGCGGCCTTCAACTTGGCGAGGGTCTCGGCGGAGACCTGCTCCACCGTCACATCGCGAATGCCCAGTTGATCGACCACCATGGCAGCGCCGCCGCCGGTAGTGGTCACTACGCCTACGCGCTTGTGGGTGGGACGCGAGAGAGGCAACTTTTGCGCCAGCGGCATCACCTCGAACAGCGTCTCCAGCATGTCCACGCGCACCACGCCCAGGTCCTTGAGGAAGGCATCGGCGATGTCGTCTTCGCCCGCCAGCGCGCCGGTGTGCGTGGCCGACATTTCGGCGGCCGCACTGGAACGGCCCAGCTTGTAGGCCACCACGGGCTTGCCGCGCTTGGCGGCCTCGCGCGCAAATGCCTGGAGCTTGTCACCGTGGTGCAGGCTCTCCAGAAACAGCACATAGCCTTCGATGTTGGGGTCGTCGAGCGTGGCCTGGCAGATCTCGCCCACGCTCAGATCGACTTCACTGCCCACCGACACCAGACCCGCAAAACCCACGCCCCGCGCCTTGCCGCGCGAGACCAGCGCACCGATCATGCTGCCGCTGTGCGAGGCGACGAAGATCTTGCCCTTGGGCATGTCGGGCTCGGCAAACGCGGCGTTGGCCGTGAGCATCAAACCGTTGGACGGGTTGACCACGCCCAGGCTGCTCGGACCCAGAATGCGAATGCCGGTCTCGCGTGCCACCGCGCGCAGCTCTTCTTCGCGCGCCGCGCCTTCGGGGCCGGTTTCCGAGAAACCGCTGGCGAGAATCACCGCCAGTTGGACACCCAATCGGGCGCATTCACGCACCGTGTCGACCACGGTATCCGTCGGCGAAAGAATGAAGACGGTGTTCGGCACCTCGGGCAATGCGGCGAGCGATGGCCATGCCTTTTCGCCCTGCACTTCCGCGCGGTTCGGGTTGATCGGATAGACCTTGCCAGCAAACCCTGCGCTGCGCAGGAACTGCTGCGGGCGGCCGCCTGTTTTTTTGGTGTCGTCAGACGCTCCCACCAGTGCCACGCTGCCGGGATACAGCAGCGCCTTGCACAGGTCGGAGGGGGTGGAGTGAATACTCGACATG
>CALMCS010000902.1 GCA_937862875.1 uncultured Comamonadaceae bacterium | reverse complement strand
TCCTTTTCCTATTCTTCCTATTCTTTTTGTGAACCAGAGGGACTGAACCCATGAGCTTGAACTTCTCGGAGTGGTACATCGTTGCCGCGGTCGTCATCGTCACGATCTTCGTTGTCATCATGGGCCTGTTTGCGCTCATCAAGGCCTTCTACATCAAGGTGCCGCAGGGCACGGCGTTGATCATCAACGACACGACCTCGCAGCCCAAGGTGAAGTTCACCGGCGGCCTGGTGCTGCCGGTGATTCACAAGAAGGAATTCATGCAGATCTCGCTGATCACGCTGGAGATCGATCGACGCGGCAAGGAAGGTCTGATCTGCAAGGACAACATGCGTGCCGACATCACCGTGGCCTTCTATCTGCGCGTGAATGAAACGCCGGAAGACGTGCTCAAGGTGGCCAAGTCGATTGGCGTGGAACGTGCGTCGGAAAAGGGTGCCGTGAACGAGCTGTTCAACGCCAAGTTCTCCGAAGGTCTGAAGACGGTGGGCAAGCAGATCGAGTTCGTGAAGCTGTTTGAAAACCGCCAGGATTTCCGCGACCAGATCATTCATGTGATCGGCAACGACCTGAATGGTTATGTGCTGGAAGACGTGGCGATTGACTATCTGGAGCAGACCCCGAAGTCGTCCCTCGACCCGAACAATATTCTGGACGCCGAAGGTATTCGCAAGATCACCGAGCTGACCGCGAACCAGAACATCGTGACCAACGAGCTCGAGCGCAATGCCGACCTCGCAATCACCAAGAAGAACGTGGAAACCAAGGAAGCCATGTTGGCCCTGGCACGCCAGCAGGCCGATGCCGAAGCGCGCCAGAAGCGCGAGATCGCGACCATTCAGGCGCGTGAGCAGGCCGAGACCCAGAAGGTGCAGGAAGAAGAGCGTTTGAAGGGCGAGCAGGCGCGCATTCAGACGCAGGAGCAGCTCGATATTCGCGAAGAAAATCGCCAGCGCGAAGTCTCTGTGGCGCAGCAGAACCGCGAGCGCGCGGTGGCCATCGAGATCGAAAAAGTCACGCGTGCCAAGCACCTCGAAATCGTCTCGCGTGAGCGGGAAGTGGAGCTGCAGCGCATCGACAAGGAAAAGGCGCTCGAAGTGGAGCGCGCAGCCATCGCCAACGTGATTCGCGAGCGCGTGGTGGTTGAAAAATCGGTGGCGCAGGAAGAAGAACGCATCAAGGAAGTGCGTGCGGTCTCCGAAGCCGATCGCCTGAAGCAGGTCACCGTGTTGACCGCCGAGGCGCACGCACAGGAAGACCTGGTGCGCCAGGTGAAGAAGGCCGAAGCGGACGAGACCTCGTCGCGCCACAAGGCCGTCGAAATCACCAATCTGGCCCAGGCCGAACTCGAAGCCGCCGGCAAGACCGCCGAGGCCAAGAAGAAGCTGGCCGAAGCCATCGAGGTGGAGCGTGCAGCGCCCGGTTTGGCCGATGCGAAGGTGCGCGAAGTGACGGCAGCCGCCATCGAAAAGGAAGGCATGGCGCAGGCCAAGGTCATCGCCGAGCGTTTGATTGCCGAAGCCAGGGGCGAGCAGGAAAAGGGTCTGGCCCACGCCCGCGTGATCGAAGCCACGGCCGATGCCAACGAGAAGCAAGGTTTTGCCGAAGCCAAGGTGCTGGAAGAGCGCCTCATGGCCCAGGCGCGCGGTGAAGCGCAGGTGGGTAACACCAAGGCCGTGGTGACACGCGAGGTGGGTACCTCCGAAGCCGACGTGCTGCGCGACAAGCTGTTCGCCGAGGCCAAGGGCTTGACCGAGAAGTTTCTCGCGCTGGGCGGTTTGTCCGACCAGGCCCGTGCGCACGAAGAGTTCCGCATGCAGCTCGAGAAGAACTTCCAGCAGGCACTCGCTGCCATCGACGCCAACAAGAGCGTGGCAAAGGAACAGGCCGAGGTGCTGTCATCCGCGCTCAGCAAGGCGAACATCGACATCGTCGGCGGCGAAGGCGCGTTCTTCGACAACTTTGCCAAGGCACTGTCGGTCGGCAAGGCGATCGAAGGCGTCTCGGGCAAGAGCCCCATCGTGCAGGATTTGCTCAGCAAGTTCCTGGGCAGCAAGGGCGGCGCTTCGATGCTGAGTGGATTGATGAATGGTGACGATGGCAAGAGCCTGCCACCCGCGAAATCGGGCGAATAAGCGCCCGTGAACGGAAACGCTGAGCAGGTGTCAACCAGTGGCACCCTCAGCGATTTGGCGTCTTCATACGACTGACCCATCGAAGCCACAGGCTTCGTAAAAACACAAAACAGCTAAAGCCAAAAATGTCCCAAGAGCCCAATCCCGTCGCGCAGGAAAATTCTGTTGTGGATCAGGCCGTCGCTAGTGGCGGCTCTTACGAAGTGTTGGCCAAACGCCTTGCCGCGCAGGGCGAAACGCTCGAAGCCCTGGTGCGCCAGCTCAACGAAGAACGCCTGGAAGAATTCGGCCGCAGCCAGATGGAAGTCATCGGCCGCATGCGTGTGCGCACCGAAAACAACTGCGTGGGCCGCGACATCACGCAGGTGGGCGAGTTTCTGCTGTTTGGCTACAACGTGTTCATGGGCCTCAAGCAGGCCACGCGCGTGGAAGACGTGTTTGCGCTGTACCGACTGGAAGAGGGCGAGCACGGCTACGAAGTGGTGCCGGTGGAGCTCAAGGACAGCTTCCTCGGCATCCAGAGCTTTGTGCAGGATTTTCAGGAGCTCTACGCCTACTACAAGAACACGCGCCTGATGCAACTGGTGGTGCGCGACGGCAAGCTGCTGGCGTGCTTTCAGATTGGCGATCGCATCAGCGATGTGCGCGTGTTCCGTTGGTCGATTTCGGCCGACAACAAGACGATCCGCTACATCGACAACCGCGGCGAGCGCGACATCGATCCCCCCGCAGCGTTCGACTTCGAATGGCAGCGCGCGGGCCGCGATCAGCTGGTGCAGGGTCGCCACCCGCACATGAATATCCTCGACAAGGTGTTTGTCGAGACGCTGGGCGGAACGCTCACCGTGAAGATCGAGAACAACACCAACGACGGCCTCGGCATCTACAGCGAGCCGGTGGTGGAGGGCAACCAATCGCTCGACGATGCGGTGTTTGAATACGCCGCCGTCGGCAGCATGATCCTGCTGAAGATTCAGCCGTACCGCGAAGAGCAGTTTCGCTATCTGATCTTCAATACGCTGTCCAAACAAGTGCTGCGCATGGACGCGATTGCCGGCGCCTGCATTCAGCTGCCGGACGATCACGGCATCATTTTCCCCGGTGGTTACTACCTGCAGAACGGCGAGCACCGTTCGTTCGAACAGAACATGCAGGGCATGAGTTACCGCCGCAGCATTCGCTCGCCCAACGGCGAAGATGTGCTCTACATCTTCTACGAGCCCGAGAGCGGGCGCATGGCGCTGTTCAAGTACAACATGATCGAGCGTGCGTTGCAGCCGCCGATTGTGTGCCACGGCTACGCGAGCCTCGAAGACGGCCGCATCGTGATCTTTGCGGCCGACAGCGACGAGCCTACGCGCGTGCACCCGATGCAGATCTGGCGCACACCGTTTGCCTCGGAAGACTTTGCGGCCCGCCAGCCGCAGCGCGACAGTTTTCTGGGCCGCATCGGCAATGCCGAGCTGGTGAGCGGCATCTCCGACATCTACAGCGTGCGCAAGGAAATCGCCGCGCCCGAGGTCTCGCTGGCACGCTACGAGCGCCTCATCGACACCACGCGCGTCATGTTCGAGCGCCATCTGTGGATCAACTCGCCGCAGCTGGCCAGCATGAACGACGTGCTGCGCGGCGTGGTGGCCACGGGCGATGCGGTCATCGACGAATATGAAAAGGTAGAGAGCATTCGCCAGGCGTCGGGCCGCGCGATGAGCGAGGTGTCCACGCAGCACACGGCGCTGCTCAAGCGCGTGCGCACCAGCGACTGGGACAGCATCGACGACTACGTGAGCGCGCTGGAAGAACTCGGCAAGGTGCGCGGGCAGTTGATGTCCACGCGCGAGCTGCGCTATGTGGATACCGATGCCATCGACGCGATGACCACGTCGGTGAACGAGACGCAGGCGGAGGTATCGCAACGCACGGCAGGCTTCATCGCCACCGATGCGGCGCTGCAGCCCTATGTCGATCAATTGCAGCAGCTCGACCAGACCGCGCAGGCGGTCACCACCGTATCGCAATTGGCCGCCCCGCTGGCCGACATGACGCACATGGCGAGCGCGCTCGACATGCTCTCGGAGCTGATGGCCAGCCTCAAGATTGACGACGCCACACAGCGCACGCAGGTGGTGGATCGCATCTCGGGCATCTACGCGCGGCTCAACCAGGTGCGTGCACGCGCCGAGCAGCGCAAGAACAGTCTGGGCAGCTCCGAAAACGTGGCGCAGTTTGCGGCGCAACTGGCGCTGTTCTCGCAAAGCATTGTGAGCGCGCTGGGCCTGGCCAAGACACCGGAACGCTGCGACGAACAGCTCGCACGTTTGCTGGTGCAGCTCGAAGAAATCGAGAGCCAGTTTGGCGAGCACGAGCAGTTTCTGACCGACATCGTCGCCAAGCGCGAGGAGCTGCTGGAGACCTTCGAGGCGCAGCGTCAATCGCTCGCCGATGAGCGTCAGCGCCGCGCGCAGGGCGTGCACGATGCGGCATTGCGGATTCTGCAAAGCCTGCCCAAACGCACAGAAAAACTGCAGTCGCAAGACGCGCTGCACGCCTTCTTTGCGGGCGATGCGCTGATCGTCAAGCTCAAGGAATTGGGCGAACGCCTGCGCTCCGAATTGTTCGATGCGGTGAAGGCCGACGATCTCGACACGCGCGTGAAAACGCTGCGCGATCAATCGTTCCGCTCGCTGCAGGACCGCACCGATTTGTACGAGGGCGATGGCAACATCATCAAGCTCGGACGCCACCGTTTCAGCGTGGGCAATCAAGATCTGGAGCTGACGCTGTTGCCGCGTGGCAAGGAGCTGTTTCTGCACCTGGTGGGCACGGAATATTTCGAGCCGGTGAACAACCCCGAGCTGTCGAATCTGCAGGCCTATTGGGATGTGTCCACCCCGGCCGAATCGCCCGAGCTGTATCGCAGCGAGTATCTGGCGCTCGAAGTGGTGCTGGCCGCCCGCGAGCGCCGCGATGGCTGGGACGAGAACCGTTTGAACAAGCTGCTGGTGGATGGCACGGCGCTCACGCAGGCGATTCGCGAGTTTGCCGCGCCGCGCTATCGCGAAGGCTATGAACGCGGCATTCACGACCACGACGCCGCGTTGATTCTGCAGGCCCTGCTGCCGCTGCGCGACGCCGCTGGCGTGCTGCGCTTCGCACCCAATGCGCGCGCGCTGGCGGTGCTGTTCTGGAACGAGCACGAACGCATTCAGCAGCCGCAGTTGGCGGCCGCCATTGCACAGTGGCCGCGGCGCGCGCAGCAGGCGCAGTCGATGATGCAGCTGTTCGGCAGCGAAGCCGAGCTCAAGAGCCTGCAGGTCGATGTGGGCGAGCAGTTGCACGCGTTTGGTGAAGAGCATGGCTTGCTCGGTGACCTGGGTGACCCGGTCAGCGGCAACGAAATCGCCAGCATGGTGCGCAACGGGGCGCTGTATCTGCAGGCCGAGTTGGCACAGAAGGCGCTGCGGTTTTCGTTCTCCAGCTACAGCCAATCGGCCATTGCCGCGCTGCAGGCTGCGGTGCAGCAAGACACGCAGGAGCCGCACCGTTGGGAAGACATGCAGGGCTACTGGCGCGGTGAAGACAAGCACCGCCGCAACAACGTGGCGCCTCTCGGCGAGCGCTGGCGCAGCGCGCTGCACTGGCTGCAAACGGCATGCAAGGCCCTGGGCACGCCCGAGGGCACGGCCTGGCTGGCGTATTGCGGCGAGGCGGCGGCGTATCTGGTGAGCGCTCACCACGTGCCCAACAAGATCAGCAGCGTCGATCTGCGCACGCAAGTCCATGGTTTGCTGGGCCAGCATCCGCGTGTGGTGGGCGGCGATATGACGCTGCAGATCGACGATCTGGGCCTGCGCGCGGCACGCCATTTCAAGACCTTCATGCCCGAGCTGGCGCGCTACCAGGAGCTGCGCCAGCAAGTGCTCAAGGACTACCGCTCGCGCATTCGCGTGGAGGAGTTCAAGGCGCGCCCATTGACCTCGTTTGTGCGCAACAAGCTCATCAACGAGAGTTACCTGCCGGTGATCGGCGACAACCTGGCCAAGCAGATCGGCGCCGTGGGCGAGACCAAGCGCACCGACCAGATGGGTCTGCTGATGATGATCTCGCCACCGGGCTACGGCAAGACCACGCTGATGGAATACGTGGCGAGCCGTCTGGGCCTGATCTTCATGAAGATCAACGGCCCGGCGCTGGGCCATTCGGTGCGCTCACTCGACCCGGCACAGGCACCCGATGCCACCTCGGCCAAGGAGCTGGAAAAGCTCAACCTGGCGCTCGAGATGGCCAACAACGTGATGCTGTACATCGACGACATTCAGCACACCAGCGCGGAGTTTCTGCAGAAGTTCATCTCGCTCTCCGACGGCACGCGCCGCATCGAGGGCGTGTGGCGCGGCGAGACCAAGACGCATGATCTGCGCGGCAAGCGCTTCTGCATCGTCATGTCGGGCAACCCGTACACCGAATCGGGCGAGGTCTTCAAGATCCCGGACATGCTGGCCAACCGCGCCGATATCTACAACCTGGGCGACGTGCTCGGCGGCATGGAGGAGACCTTCAAGCTCAGCTATATCGAGAACAGCATGACGTCGAACGCCGTGCTCGCACCGATGGCCACGCGCAGTCTCGACGACCTGTATCTGCTGATCGACAAGGCGCTGGGCAAGGACGTGTCCAGCAACGCCTTGAGCTACGACTATTCCTCTGCCGAGCTGCGTGAGATCGAATCGGTTCTGCAGCGCATGTTGAAGGTGCGCGAGGTGGTCTTCCAGGTCAATCAGCAGTACATCCAGAGCGCCGCGCAGGATGATTTGTACCGCAAGGAGCCGCCCTTCAAACTGCAGGGCAGCTACCGCAACATGAACAAGCTCTCGGAAAAAATCACCCCGGTGATGAACGACGCCGAGATGCAGCAGATGCTCGACGACCACTACCAGGGCGAGGCGCAGATGCTCACCACGGGCGCGGA
>CALMCS010000901.1 GCA_937862875.1 uncultured Comamonadaceae bacterium | reverse complement strand
TTATTGGCGCCGGGACACTCGCTGCATGCGGTGGCGGTGGTGGTAGCTCAGGTACTGTTTCTGCGCCCTATAGCATCGCGCTGCGGGCTGCCAAAACCCAGTTGCCTCTGAATGTGGGTGGCGCTATCGCAGGCAAGGGAGTGTATGCACCCTTCACCACCGTACTGTATGTGGAAGCGAGCATAGGCGGTCAACCCATTCCTGGAGGCAATGATATTTTCGGGTGTAATTTGGCCGCAGGGTTGGATTCCGGCGCGCTTTACTACCTTGATGGCGACGCGGCGCATGAGGACGCTAACAAGAATCCTCTGGCATATCGCAGCATTACGCTGGGCTCCAATTCGGGCGGGAATTCTTTCCACTTCCATTCCGGTAATCAAGCAGGCACGGCGCGAATTACCTGCACGGTGACCGACCCGCGCGATAAGCAGCAGAAATCAGCCAGCGTGGACATCAGCGTCGGGGGGGCCACTGGCCGGGCCGCCAGCATTCAGGGTATTGCAGCGTTCCCCGCGCTGGGCACGCAAGGCAATTTGAACAACGTGCGAACCAGCACCGCCATTGAGGCGCATGTGCTCGACGATGCCAACCAGCCCGTGCCCGCATCAGCTAACGCCAATTTACAGGTCGCCATCGCTGCCGGAGGCGCTGCCAGCGGTGCGCGTCTGCTGGCGGGCTCGCAGAGTGGTAGTGTGGTTCGGGTGAGTACCACTGGCGGCGTGGGTTTGTTCGCGTTGGCGAGTGGTTCCAACGAGGGCTCCATCTTGCTGGAGATGACGGGCGACCGTTTCGACAACGATGTGACCAACGGTATCCAGGATCCCATTACGCAATTGCTATCGGTGGCTGTGACTGCGGGTAACGCACCAGGCGCTGTGCCCGACCCGCTGGTGCTCGTGGCTTCACCGCCAGGAGGCGCCAATGGCTTGCCGTACAGCTATGCATTCAGTGCAACGGGTGGTGTGGCTCCTTACACCTGGACTGCACTGGGCGGCTTGCCTGAGGGCTTGAGTCTGAGTCCCTCTGGCATCTTGATCGGCACCCCCAACGTGAAGCTGCCCGGAACCTTCAATGTAGCAGTGCGTGTGACGGACAGCCGTGGTGTCTCGACCAACGGAAACTTCGCGCTGGCCATCGCTCGTACGCCTACGACCGCGGACCCTGCAACCAATGTGCTGTCGATCAATCTGAATGGATGCGGCGCTGACGTCAATACAGCTTGCTCGCTTGCGCTTCCCAATCCAACAACACCTGCACCAGTGCCGACACCCGAGTTCTACTATCAATATGTGTTGTCGGTGAACGGTCCCGGCTCGGGGAATGCTGCATGGAACATGTTGCAAAATCCAACGTGGCTGAGGTTGGTCGGAGCTAACGGCATTCTTTCCGTCACGTGGGCTGATGCGATTAATGCGCCAGCGCTGCAAGATTGCACGAGTGGCGCGTTCTTCATCACCGCAGCGCGCGGTGGTGTGACCACCATGCGCAAGGTTCAACTCGTCATTGGCAGCGGAGCGGGTACCTGTAGGCAGTAACTGTCGTTGGTAAGGGGGGCGCTCGATGAGCGCATCTCTCCAACTCAACGTATCCCCGGCTCGTCCGGGGTTTTTTATGTCCGTACAGGCTGTCTGAAGCTGACTGAACGAGTATCTCGGCCTGGCAGGCGCAGGATCGGACGGTGTCGTGTTCGCGCATGCTGCCTCAGTTCGGATGACTCTTCGGATATGGCGTGTCCACATCGAACAAATAGCGCAGTCAGCTTTTAGGCGACGTCTTGACGTTCTGGACGTGGAGCGCGTTCTCGATGACGATTCGGCCCTGCTGGATCCTGTGTCGGCGACGGGCGATGCTGTCGCCACGTAAATGTTCATTGCTGATGGGGAATTCATCATCGTGCAATTCGAGCAGGCACAATGGAAGCTAGGCGGGGCCGTGGTTGGGTCTGCCATTGATAATTTAGAGTTTGAGTCGACCATGTTCACCACCGCAGAAAGCGTCTTGATCGATCTTCAAGAGCGCAGTTACCGCATCAATATTGGAGGCGGGCTGCTCGGAGATGTGGCCACCTACGCCGCGCTGCCTTCCGCCGGTGCCGCCCTCATCATTACCAACACCACGGTAGCTCCGCTCTACGCCGATGCCCTGCGCACCGCGCTGGCGCCGAAGTACGCACAGGTGCACCTCGTGGCACTGCCCGACGGCGAAGAACACAAAAACTGGC
>CALMCS010000900.1 GCA_937862875.1 uncultured Comamonadaceae bacterium | reverse complement strand
GTTGCCGACACGTTGTGGTAGATGCCGGTTTTTTCATGCACCGTGCTCTCGTTGCGCGTGAGCGCCATGACGGTGCCGCAGGCCTCCAGACCCTTGAGAATTTCGAGCCATTCACCGCGCAGGGCCATGGCCTGAAGCGTCTCCTCATGCTCCCCTGTATGCGCCGCAATGACCGCTCCTTCGGGCAGGCCCAGGGCCTCTGCAGCCTCCTTGGCGCGAAGACCCATGCGGCGTCTTTCCGCGAACTGCAGGCGCGCGGTGGCCGTGTCCACATGAATCAGTGAAGGTGTGGTGTCGGAAAGATTTTTTGTGGATGCATTCATCGCCGTGGTTCCATCAAAGGAGAGATTTATAAAAAAAATGAACCGCCATCGGCACACCAACCGGGTGCGCGATGGCGGGGGATCGACTCGGCGTGCGCTCAGAAGTCCTTGACCATCGAGACGCGCACGCTGCGACCCGGTTGGCTGTAGGAGTCGGCGATCAACGTCGTGGAGGTCAGGCCACGCACATCGGCCCAGCGCCAGTACTTCTTGTCGGTGAGGTTGTAGACGCCGACGTTCAGGCGCAGGTCGGGCTGGATGCGCCACTGCGCGCTGAGGTCGAGCACGGTGGCGGAAGGGCTGAGCCAGGCCTGAGCGCCGGTGGCGACGTCCTTGGCCTTCTTGCCCCACCAGTGCGACGCGGCCAGGCGCACGCCGAGGTTCGAGCGGTCGTAGCGCACGCCCAGCACCAGTTGCTGCGGCGAGATGGTGTCGACCGGCTTCTGCGTCTTGGTGTCCTTGCCCTTGGTGTAGCCGTAGGCGGCATGGGTGGACCAGTTGCCGCCAGCAAACCGACCCCAGTCGTACTCGCCCTTGGCCTCGAAGCCGCTGATGCGCACGTTGTCGATGTTGATCGATTGGAAGGTGGCGGGGTTGTTGCGGTTGCCGTACTCACCCGAGACCAATTGCTGGTCGAGGATGAAGTCCTTGAAGCGACCCGTGAACACCGCTGCGTCCAGGCTCAAGGCGTTCAGGCGACCGCGTGCGCCCAATTCGAAGGTCTGGCTTTTCTCGGGCTTCAGATCCGCGTTGGGAATGCTGCGATAGAACGCCAGCGGGTTCTCGAAGAACGCGTTGATCTGGCCCGCGTTCGGCGCGCGGAAGCCCGCCGCGTAGTTCCCGTAGACCGACCACGCATCGGTGGCCTGGAACATCACGCCGAGCTTGGGCGTGATGGCCGAGTCGGAATTGTTCACCACCGAGGCACCAAAACCGTTCTGGCTTGCGTCGATGCTGTAGTGCTCGGCGCGCAGACCCGGCGTGACGCTCCATGCGCCGTAATGCAGATCGGCTTGCGCAAACACGGCGGTCGACGTCTCGGTGGAATCCGGGAAACGCTTGAGCGGAAAGCTCTCTCCTGCGGGCGGCGTGATGCCGTTCTGCTCGTTGACGACCTTGTTGCGCAGGTAGTCGATGCCGTACGTGAGCTTGCCATCCACCGATGAACCCAGACGCAGCGACTTGCCGGCCTGTGCATGCAGTTGCAGCGAGCTTTCGTCGTAGGTCACGTCGCGTTCGCGGTAGGCCAATGGCGCGGTGCGCACCTCGTTGATCCATTCGCTCGAGTTCGACTTCTGGTAGCTCGCCATGAGCTGCAACTCATCGGCAACCGGCATGCCGAGTTGCGACCAGCGGCCCTGCCACGTTGCGCGCCAGCGGTCCATGTCGGTGGTGGCGATCGAATCGGTGACGGTGGCGCTGCGCGAAGACAGCAGGTGGTAGTCCGCGGTCTTGTTGACCTGCTCGAGCGTGAAGACATGCTTTTGCACGGCGGATGGCGTGTAGACCAGGCGACCCAGCAGCGAGTGGTTCTTGTCCTTCTCGGGATTGGGCGTGGTGCGGTTGGCACCGACGATGTCCTTGTCGCCCATGTTCTCGAGCGCATCGGCACGCGCAATACCCGCCGACAGCAGCCAGCTCCACTCGGGATTCAAGCGGCCGGCGAGCGTTGCGCCCACACGCTTTCCGTTGTCGGAGCCGTCGTAGCTGGCGCTCACGCGGCCGCCGAACGTCCTGTCTTTGCCCAGCAGATCGTCGGGCTGCATGGTGATGAAATTCACGAGGCCGCCCATGCCGTCGGAACCATACAGCGCGGGCGTCGAACCCCGCAGAATCTCCACGCGCTCGACCAGGCCCAGGTCCAGATAATCACGACCGAAGGAGTTGGCCGAGAACGCATAGCTGCGCGGCAGGCGCACGCCATCCACCAGCATCAACACGCGATTGCCATCCAGCCCGCGGATGTTGAAACCGCTGTTCTGGTCACGCCCGGTGGGGCTGCCGGCCAGCGAAAAACGCGCCGGTGAGCGCGGTACTTCCACGTTGGGAATCTGCGAGGCCAGCTCACGGATATCGGTGATCTGGCCTTCTTCCATCTGACGCGCGTTGATCACGTCGATGGTCATGGGCAGCGAGTCCGGGGCTTGCTCGTCGCGCGAGGCACTGACCACCACGTCCTTGAGGGTCGGCGTGCCCGCCGCCGTTTT
Organism: uncultured Comamonadaceae bacterium; assembly: GCA_937862875.1. GTDB lineage: Bacteria > Pseudomonadota > Gammaproteobacteria > Burkholderiales > Burkholderiaceae_C > Diaphorobacter_A. The sequence goes on along the minus strand of CALMCS010000900.1, from coordinate 3,136 downwards.
TTTGGCCGCGGCGCTTGCCGCAGCGATTTGCACATCCTCGGGCTGAGCCGCGATCGACGGTGTGGCGAGGCTGGCGCACAGGCAAATGCAGGCCCAGGACAGCGGAGAAATGGGAGCACGCGATGAAAATGACGCGCACGAAAACGGATGAATGGCAGATGCCATGACAGAAGCCCTCTTCTCTTTTTGAGATTGGAAAGAGCTGGCTTCTGCGGTTCGATTCCGTAGCGGCAAAAAGCGCTACCACCATGAACCCATGTGCTGGCTGAGTGATCAAAAGTATATGCGAATAATTCTCATCTATTCGCTAAGCCTTTGAGATTGCACAAAAAATATGGGACTGCCAATGTTATTTGGCAGTCCCTATGTGCTAACAGCGCGCGCTCGAGGCGCGCTTCCCATCAATGGCGGATCAAGTGATCGAACGCCGAGAGTGCTGCCGTGGCACCCGCACCCGCCGCAATCACGATCTGCTTGTACGGCACGTTCGTGCAGTCACCCGCGCCGAACACGCCCGGCACATTGGTCTGACCCTTGGCATCGATGATGATCTCGCCAAACTTGGTGAGATCGACCGTGCCCTTGAGCCAGTCGGTGTTGGGCAGCAGACCGATCTGCACAAAGATACCTTCGAGTTCGACCGTGCGGATCTCGTCGTTGGTGCGGTCCTTGTAGGTGATGCCGGTGACCTTGTTGCCGTCGCCATTCACTTCGGTGGTCTGTGCATTGACGATCACATCCACGTTGGGGAGGCTGCGCAGTTTCTTCTGCAGCACGGCATCGGCCTTGAGTTCGGAAGCGAACTCGAGCACCGTCACATGCGCCACCACACCGGCCAGATCGATCGCCGCTTCGATGCCGGAGTTACCGCCACCGATCACCGCCACGCGCTTGCCCTTGAAGAGTGGGCCGTCGCAGTGCGGGCAGTAGGTCACGCCCTTGGTGCGGTACTCTTCTTCGCCGGGAACGTTCATGTTTCTCCAGCGTGCGCCGGTGGAAATGATGACCGTCTTGGACTCGAGCTTCGCGCCGTTTTCCAGCTCGACCGTGATCAGTCCACCTTCGATCGCGGCAGGCGTCAGGGCCTTGGCGCGTTGCAGGTTCATCACTTCGACTTCGTAGTCACCCACGTGCTGCTCGAGCGCCATCGCAAACTTGGGACCTTCGGTCTTGCTGACCGAGATGAAGTTCTCAATGTCCACGGTGTCCAGCACCTGGCCGCCGAAACGCTCGGCCGCCACACCGGTGCGAATGCCCTTGCGCGCTGCATACACAGCGGCTGCAGCACCTGCGGGGCCACCGCCGACGATCAGCACTTCAAACGGTGCCATCGCGTTGATCTTTGCGGCGACGCGGGCATGTGCGCCGCTGTCGATCTTGCTATCGATCTCGGCCAGCTCCATGCGGCCCTGGCCGAAGTTCTTGCCGTTCAGGAACACGGTGGGCACGCCCATGATTTCGCGTTCCTTGACTTCGTTCTGGAACACGCCGCCATCGATGGCCGTGTGCGTGATGCGGGGGTTGAGCACGCTCATCAGATTGAGCGCCTGCACCACGTCGGGGCAGTTGTGGCACGACAGCGAGTAGAAGGTCTCGAAGTGGAATTCGCCGTCGAGGTTCTTCACCTGTTCGAGCAGATCGGCCGCTTCTTTCGAAGGATGGCCGCCCACTTGCAGCAGCGCCAACACCAGCGATGTGAATTCATGACCCAGCGGCACACCAGCGAAACGCACGCCGGTATCCACGCCAGGGTTGGTGATCAAGAAAGAAGGCTTGCGCACATCGGCGTCGTTCTTCTCGACCACGGTAATCTTGTCCGAGAGGGCTCGGATTTCATGCAGAAGGTCACGCAACTCTTTGGAGGTGGCGCTATCGTCCAGCGTAGCCACCAGCTCCACCGGGCGCTGCAGACGCTCCAGGTAAGCTTTCAATTGCGTTTGAAGTGTGGTGTCGAGCATGGACATAAAAAACCTCTGTTTATCTAGTTTTTGGATAAAAAAAGCCCGGGCACCGCGTAGCACCCGGGCGTCTTCAACAATTCAACTGTGTTGAGTAAGCAGTTACCTGCTTAGATCTTGCCGACCAGGTCGAGCGATGGAGCCAGAGTCTTGGCGCCTTCTTCCCACTGGGCTGGGCACACTTCACCTGGGTGAGCTGCCACGTACTGAGCTGCCTTGATCTTGCGGACCAATTCGTCAGCATTGCGGCCAACGCCTTCGGCGGAGATTTCGACGGACTGGATCACGCCCTGTGGGTCGATGATGTAAGTGCCGCGGTTGGCCAGGCCTTCGCCGGGACGCAGAACTTCGAAGTTGTTGCTGATTTCCCAAGTTGGGTCGCCCAGCATGGTGTACTGGATCTTGCGGATCGTGTCCGAAGCGTCGTGCCATGCCTTGTGCACGAAGTGGGTGTCGGTGGAAACCGAGAACACTTCCACGCCCATCTTCTGCAGTGCTGGGTAGTGGTCAGCCACGTCGCCGAGTTCGGTAGGGCACACGAATGTGAAGTCAGCTGGGTAGAAGAAGAACACGGCCCACTTGCCCAGAACGTCCTTCTCGGTCACTTCGATGAACTTGCCGTTCTTGTAGGCTTGTGTCTTGAAAGGCTTGATGGTGGTGTTGATCACGGACATTGCTGTTTCCTTTTCGGTTGATGATGTGTGTTGGCTAAGAACAGACTGAAGTTTAGGCTCAATCAACTGATTAATCCAATTAATTGACTTGATGACGTTGATTTACGAAAACTATCACTCTTCATTCTTCAATCGCCATTCCCAAAGGGAATCAAAGCCTGCTCCCTCATTCTCAAGCATCTGTGTGAAGGCAGTGCTTCAAGCCCCGGAATGTCACTAAACATTGTGCCTGCATGGCACGCCAAAACCTTCGTGCCAGCGGAATTTGTGCACTGCATTGCGAACGCAACTCAACATCACACGCAGCCAGACCAAATTCAAATGGGCATTGCATTGCACTTCTCCTCAGTTCATTGACAATCCTCCCATTCGAACCAAGGAGAATTCCATGCAAGGCGACCCACAAGTCATCACGCACCTGCAAGCACAACTCAAAAACGAGCTCACCGCCATCAACCAGTACTTCCTGCACTACCGCATGCTCAAGCACTGGGGTTTCGACAA
>CALMCS010000899.1 GCA_937862875.1 uncultured Comamonadaceae bacterium | reverse complement strand
GCCGCCATCGGCGTTACGACCCCGGCAAGCAACATCGTCTTCATCGAGCTGCCAAAGGATGCGCCCGACAGCAGCGCTTGGGCCAACGAGATGAAGAAGCGCGGCGTACTCATCCGTCCATGGGGCGAGCGCCGTATCCGTCTGGTCACGCACCGGCATATCGATGCGCATTCCATCAATACCGCCATCGCGCAATTTCAACAAGCGGCAAACACGCTGTTCAGTTCGGCCGATCAACAGCCCGCTTGAGCACACCACAGCATTTTCGAAATTTCGTTTTTCCAAATTAAAAATAAGGAGCTTTGACCATGACTACTTTCTCCCGACGCGACTTTGTCACTTCTGCTCTCGCACTCGCTGCAGGCTCGATGGCTGGCACGGCCTTCGCCAACGGCTACCCCAACCGCCCCATCCGTCTGGTTGTGCCTTACGGCGCAGGCGGCGGCTCTGATTTCGTGGGCCGCCTCCTAGCCCAGAAGCTGACGGAGACGCAAGGATGGAACGTGGTGGTGGACAACAAGGCCGGCGCATCCAGCATGATCGGTACAGACGCCGTAGCCAAGAGCCCAGCAGATGGCTACACCCTCCTGCTCGCAGACACCGCCCATGCAACCAACGCCGCCGTAGTCCCCAAGCTCTCGTTCGATCCGGTCAAAGACTTTGCTCCGATCACCCTGGTCGGATCGTCACCACAGTTGCTCGTGGCGCACCCCTCTTTCCCCGCCAACAACCTCAAGGAATTGCTGGCACTACCCCGAAGCCAAACCCGCCAATACTCCGTCGGCTCCCCAGGCCAAGGCTCTGCGCCGCATCTACTGTACGAGATGCTCAAACTCAAAACGGGAATGGAGCTGGTGCACGTTCCCTACAAGGGCGGTGCCATGGCATTGAATGATGCGGTAGGCGGACAGGTGTCGATGGTGATCAACTCGATGCCGGCCTGCATGCCACACATCGAAGCGAAACGACTCAAGGTGCTCGCCATCGCCAGCCCTGCACGCCACCCCAAGCTGCCAGAGGTGCAAACCTTTTCAGAAAGCGCACCCGGCATTCTGGGCAGCGCCTGGTACGGCCTGATGGTTCCGGCGAATACGCCTGCGGATGTTCAACGCCAGTTGGATTTGGCGATCCAGGGTGTCCTGAAGTTGCCAGATGTTCACGCCCGATTGTCGAACGCGTTCGTAGATTCGATGCCGGCGGGTAGCCCGGCCTTCACCAAATTTCTGAAAGAGGAGATGGCTCGCTTTCAGGATGTGGTGAAGCAGACTGGGGTTACGCAGACCAGCTAAACAGCCGTTTCCCGGGGATGAGGCGAGATGCGTAGGTACATCTCGTCTCGTTCAATCCTCTGGGCGAGTGCTCCGCAACGGGTAGCTCGCGTCGATGACTTACGCCTCCACATCCCGCACCTGCACCCGCCCCTCCTCCAGCGTCTTCCTGAACGTCTCCACCAAAGGCCTCAGATTGACTCGGTGCCAAGCCACCCAAAGCGACGTCCGGTACTGAAACCAAGGTAGCTCGTGCAGCACGACTCCGGGTGGTGCCTGGTGGCGCAGGCTTTGCTGGATCATCGTCATCCCCAAACCCGCGGCGACAAGGCCCAGGGCTGCCAATGGCTCGCTGGCCTCCATCGTGATGTCGGGCGTGAACCCCGCTTTTGCGCAGGTGGCGATGAAGGTGTCGTGATTCAACGCGCCCTCCTGGTCCATCACGCCAATCCACTTCTGCGCGGCCAAGTCCTTGGGTGTGAAGCGTTTGGCGTGAGCCTGGGGATGGCCTTCGGGCACGACCAGCAGCATTGGGTCGCTGAGGACCTGTGTGGCCTGCAGGTCCGGATCGTTGAGTGCGGGGGGAGCGCACACGAGGGCAAGGTCGAGGCTGCGTTGACGCAGGCCTTCCAACTGCTCATTCGACTGCTGGTTGTAGAGTGCGATGTGTACCGCCGGACGATCCTTGCGCAAGCTTCGGAGCGCGTTCGGCAGCACGCCGGAGTGAATGGCATTTTCCAGGTAGCCAATGCACAGCCCGCCTTCGTCGCCACATCCCAGGCGCTGACCCAGGCCTTCGAGCCGTTTCGCGTGGGCCAGAAACGCCTGCGTTTCGGCCAGAAAGGTGCGTCCGTCGCGGGTCAGACGAATGCGCTGCTGGGAGCGCTCGAACAGGGTCAAGCCGAGCTTTTCCTCCAGTTGCGCGATCTGCCGACTGAGTGGGGATTGGGAGATGTGCAGGCGCTCCGCGGCCTTGCCCACGTGCTCCTCCTCGGCGACGGCAACGAAATAGTGAAGCTGGCGTATGTCCAACATGTCAGACCTTTAATGACTCAAGTTAGGCCAATTATGTCTTGGACAGACTCAATTTGCATCCCTACACTTCAGTCATCCCAACTCATTACATGGATAAATCATGAGTATCAAGAATCACATGCCCCAAGGCACTCAGCTCGGTTTCGGTACCGCTCCGCTGGGAAACATGTTCCGCAACATCCCCGAAGCCGAAGCGCTGGCCACCGTCGACGCGGCCTGGGAACAAGGTATTCGCTACTTCGATACCGCACCGCTCTATGGCGCAGGCCTGTCGGAAATTCGCCTCGGTCAGGCGCTGGCCAAACGCAACCGCGATGACTACGTGCTCAGCACCAAGGTAGGCCGCGTCATCCTCGACGAGACCGAAACCGCCGAACGCGAGCTGGGCGAAAAAGGAGGTTTGTTCGAATTCGGTCGTCCCAACCGCGTCGTCAACGATTACTCGGAGAAAGCCACGATGCAGTCGATCGAGGGCAGCCTCAAGCGCCTCGGAACCGATCGCCTCGACTTTGTCTGGGTGCACGACGTGGCACAGGACTTCTACGGCGACGAATGGATTGGCCAGTTCGAGATCGCCCGCACCGGTGCCTTCCGCACACTGAGCCGCCTGCGCGACGAAGGCGTCATCAAGGGCTGGGGTCTGGGTGTTAATCGCGTCGAGCCCATCGAGCTGACGCTCGAGCTGGACGAAGCGCGCCCCGATGGCATGTTGCTGGCCGGCCGTTACACCCTGCTCGACCATGCCAGCGCATTGCAACGCGTGATGCCGCGGGCCGCAGCCCAAGGCGTCGATATCGTCGTGGGCGGTCCGTACAGCTCTGGTGTTCTGGTGGGTGGTAAGCACTTCGAGTACCAACCTGCGCCGGCAGAGATTCTCGCCAAGGTACAACGCATTCAGGCGATTGCAGACAAGCACGCCGTGCCCATCAAGGCCGCTGCGCTGCAGTTCGCGCTGGCCCATCCAGCGGTTGCGGCCGTCATTCCAGGTGCAAGCCGACCCGAGCGCATCGCAGAAGACCAGGCAGCGCTGAAGGCGGTGATTCCCGCCGAGTTCTGGCATGACCTGCGCGCGCAGAAGCTCGTGGAACAAGGTGCCGTGCTGCCAATCGACAAGGCTTGATGGTTCTCATCTGAGGAGCAATGGTGCTTGGGTCAAATGACCTACATGGATTGGTAGACGAGATTCGCCACATCCCATCGCGGAAGGGAGTTCACCTTGGTCTTTGGACCTTAGATAGGCCAGTGAGCCCTCCCCTCGATCAACAATTTCAAAAATACTTGAATCCAAACATGGATTGGCTGCGTATCCAGATCAGCCGGCATATCTCGGCTTGTTCTTACAGGAGCTTTCCATGATCTCGATTCAATCTACTACCCGCAAGCTGGCTTCGTTCGGCTTGGCGATCGCAATGTCTGCCGCATCCGTTGCTGCAATGGCTGACGTGATGGTCGGTGGCGCAGCCATGTTGCCGAGCAAGGACATTATCGACAACGCGGTCAACTCCAAAGACCACACCACGCTGGTCGCTGCCGTCAAAGCCGCCGGCTTGGTGGACACGCTCAAGGGCCCAGGTCCGTTCACCGTGTTTGCCCCCACCAACGCAGCGTTTGATGCGCTGCCCGCCGGCACTGTAGACACGTTGCTCAAGCCCGAAAACAAGGCCACGCTGACCAAGGTGCTGACCTACCACGTG
>CALMCS010000898.1 GCA_937862875.1 uncultured Comamonadaceae bacterium | reverse complement strand
CCGGTGGACGGTGGAGAACCGAGGAGCTGCTCAAAGCTTATGCAGATACCGAGGATGTCTACTTCGACGCAGTATGTCGCGTGAGCCTGCCCCGTTGGCGAGACCGAAGAGTCGCACTCCTGGGCGATGCCGCGTCATGCGCTTCGCTATTCGGCAACGGGTCTAGCCTGGCGATGCTGGGCGCGGAGACGCTGGCCGACGCACTGGATAGAAATCGCGGCGCCCCCACTACAGCCCTGGCACTGTATGAGGCCCAACATCGTTCACGTGTAGATCCCTATATCCGCCGCATGGGAATGACAGGGCGGTTCATGGTCCCCAGAACCAGAGCTGGCATCCAACTGCGCAACTTCGCGCTGCAGCTGGTAGGACGGTAGGTGGAAATAAAAATATGGATGCCACGCTGAGCACGACCTTGCTTTGGGCTACTCGTTTCACATTTTTAGGGACCTCGCTGGCATTGTTTTTCATGTATCGACTCGCAGCCGCAGCGCTGCAGTAGAACATCAACACCTCACCCGTAATCCGTTGATCACCAACTCAAGGTGGGCTTCGATGAACTTTCTTGGGTCAATGGGCCTACGCCCTGCAAAACGCAACTGCCCAAAGGTCAACACCAGGATAGGGCTCATCACTAACTGCGGAAAGTCAGCCAACGCCGAATCAGTGAACTCACCTGCAGCGATGCCATTGGTGACAATTCGTTTGATAGCGGCCACGCCCGGGCCAATGAAATGATCGTGATGCTTTTCAGTCAACTCCGGGAAGCGGGGCGCCTCAGCAATGAGAAGTCGAACCATTTCGCGACCTTCCGGGTGCTTGGCCAACATGCCATAGACGGAAAGAATGAAATTCTTCAACTGGTCGACATAGGTTCCCCGCGTATCGAGCGGAATGGATGCAATATCGCTCGCTATGGCTGCCGAAACGCTTACCATGACCTCCTCGAACAACCGCTCTTTGGTCTCGAAATAGAAGTACACCGTACCCTTGGTGACACCAATGCGCTTGGCGATGTCCTCGACTCGTCCGGCGATGAAACCCTTGTCGACGAATTCGGCGAACGCCGCCCGCAGGATCTCGCCTGGACGCTCTGCCTTCTTCTGGGCCCGAATTCCTTGTGGTTTTTCTGTCGGCATGAAGGAGTCCCGTGTGTCTATGAGTGATGTTACAGTCTAGCGCATTCGTTCATTGACTGTCCAGTAAGTCAATGGCACAATGAGGCTGTCCTCTCGATGCAACGGAACCGCCGCTGCGTCTGCGGGAGACGCCCCAACCACTTGGAACATGGAGAAATTTCGATGCGCACACTGATCACTATTGGACTGCTGGTTGTCTCCGGCATGGCCGCCGCCCAACCTCAGATGGGCGGCGGCGCCATGCGTGGCCGCATGGCAAACGTACTGGAAAGCAGGTTCCAGCAGGCCGACGCCAACCACGACGGAAAGTTGACAAAGGAAGAGGCCACTAAGGGCATGCCTCGCGTGGCCCAGCATTTCGCTGAGATAGATACAGATGGAAAAGGTTACGTGACGCTGGATCAACTCAAGACGTTCATGGCGCAATCTCAAGGCCAGTGATCCTCAGATCCCCGCAACATCTTCTCCAATCAAGAGCCTGAAGATCATGAGCCTCATAACATGGAATGGACTAAAGCCGCCGCCATCGGAAAATGTCAGCAACTCCTATTCCGGGGTGCGGTACCTTTTCCGTGAGATATGGAACCACCTTCCCGTTTGGTTGGGTGTATTCAATCTATTGAGCATGGCATTCATGGCGATGGCATTTTTTACGCCATCTCGTACCGTTTATGTACTTGCCGCTGGATTCCCGCTCTTCTGGACAACGCTGTACTTCTACGCTCGCTTCTCGACTGATGCAGTACGTACGAAAACAGCGGGAATTCGCACGCTGAAGATCATATTGGCCTGTCTTGCGTTGTTGCTCGTCATCGCTGGATTCGTTCGGCCGATGGTGGGCAACAACGTAGTGACCCCCATTGCCGATTTCTATCCAGGCGCCCAGGTTCAACTCGATGCAGCCCATTCAATCGTGGGTAGTGACGGAAACCCGATCTTGGATGCAACGGGCATTGCGTTGCAGCAAAGCCGGCCGATGATCGCACCCGACGGTAGGCAGTACAAAGTTGAAGGCAAGCTACTCATCGATGTGCCCAAGAAGCGTGCGCTTGCGACCTACTGACGAAGCAAACAACCATCACAACAAGCAGCGCGACGAAAAATTTGACCATGAATTCATCGACAGCCGATGCGATGTTCACAGACTGATCGGTAACCTTCACAAGAGCCATACCCAACGGCATGTTCTCGTTGAACTTGGCCGTCTCGGCGTCGAGTGCCTTGCCTAGATCCAGTCCATTCCACCCTTCGCGCATCACGACGTCGAGCAGAAGGGCCTCTTCACCGTTGTTACGAATCAGGAAAGTCGCCGGGTCTTCATAGCCGCGTTCTACCGTTGCAATATCTGATAGCTTGAGCGTACGCCCCTGCACCACAATCGGCGTATTTCGGATCTTCTCCAGCTTGTCGAATGCACCGTCCAGACGCAGGAAAACCTGCGGCCCCTTCGTCTCAATCGATCCAGCAGACGTAAGGACGTTCTGGTTGTTCAGGGCGGAGAAGATGTCTTGCGGAGATACCCCGAGCGTTGCGAGGCGATCGTGAGAGAAGGACACAAAGATCCGTTCAGCCTGCTCACCGATGATGTTGACCTTCTTCACTCCCGGCACATGCAATAGGCGCTGGCGCAACGCCTCTGCATCTCGCACCAGCAACCGCTGCGGCTCACCTTTGGCTTTGAGCGCAAAGAGCGCGAAAGTGACATCCGAAAATTCGTCGTTCACCATCGGCCCGATTACACCCGCT